>NZ_JANLVV010000013.1:0-26060 GCF_031364185.1 Salinibacterium sp.
CTAGGGTCCACCACAGTTCGCTAACGGCACGGATTTCGACTGCCCTACGCTGGGCGCATGACGTCTCGAGTCATCCCTTCCGCAGCCGCAGGCTTTTTGGCGGCCGAGGCCGTCATCGCGGGACTGATCGTTGCGAACATGCGACCGTTGCTGCTTCCTGTCACGGCCGACCTGAGCGGCGGCATTACCCTGACGGCGGTTAACCTCGGCACCGCAGTTGTCGTGTTGCTCGCGTTCGCCGCGCTCTGCCAGGGGGCCGCAGTGCTGTGGCCGACCCCGGTGATCAGATGGGTCGAATGGTCGCAGGTGTCTGGCGTGACGGTGTTCCTTCTGGCGCAACTCAATGGAATCCGGGATGTCGCAACCCTCGTCGCGCTCTACGCGCTCACTGCCGGGGCGAGCCTGTTTCTCGTGCTGCATGAGCGCGTGGGCGCCAGCCGGTGGCCGTTCGCGCTGGGGGCTGCGGTCGGGATCGTGCCATGGGGTGTCATCGCCTTCTACCAGATTGGTGCGATCGTGGTGGGGGAAAGTCCTGACCTGCTCATCCGGGTGATCACAGTCGCAATGATCGCGGTATCGGTCGTGTACTGGCTGGCCGCCTTTCACTGCCGGCGTGCGGGGTGGGCTCATCCGGTGCTGATCGCGATCAGTGTTAGCGTTTTCGCATGGCTGGTCGTTGGGCTGCCGAATTAGTGATGCGCCCTTAGTCGCATACCTGTCAGGATGCCGCGCTGAGTCCAAGAAAATTCCCTACCGTGGGCGAAACCGACTCGCGGTCCAGCCCGGATAAAGGTCCTCTGTCGCACCTGGCCAGTATCGTGTGAGCAAGCGTGGGGAAAGGGGGCTGCAGGGATGCATGAGATTGTCTGCCCACACTGTGGCAAGGCCTTTACCATCGACGAGGCCGGCTATGCCGACATCGTCAAGCAGGTCCGCGATAGCGAGTTCGAGCAGCAGCTGCATGAGCGCCTCGAGCTGGCCGAACAGGACAAGCAGAAGGCTGTAGAGCTCTCGGAGATGAAGGCGGCCGGCGAGCTGCAGACGGCTGTCGCGGCCAAGGACGCCGAGATTCAGAAGCTGACGTCGAAGCTCGATGCTGGCGACGTTGCTCAGAAGCTCGCCGTGACCGAGGCTCTCGCCGTTGTGGAGAAGCAGCGCGTCGCGCTTGCGAATGAGCTCGAGCAGGCCAAGCGGGATAAGCAGACCGCCGCAGAGCTTGCCGAGGCGAAGCTCATGAACGAGCTGCAGAAGACTGCCGGGGCGAAAGACGCAGAGATCCAGGGGCTGACTGCGAAGCTCGCGGCAATCGAGGTTGAGCAGAAGCTTGCAATAACCGAGGCGGTCGGTTCGGTCGAGAAGGAGCGCGACGAACTGAGGAACGGGCTGGAGCGGATGGAGCTTGAGAAGCAGCTCTCCGAAAAGTCACTGAAAGACAAATTTGAGACTCAGATCAAAGATCGCGATGATGCGATTGAGCGTCTGCGCGACCTGAAAGCGCGGTTGTCGACCAAGATGGTCGGCGAAACCCTTGAGCAGCACTGTGACACCGAGTTCAACCGCATTCGGGCCACCGCGTTTCCGCGGGCGTACTTCGAGAAGGATAACGACGCGCGAACCGGGAGCAAGGGCGACTACATCCTCCGTGATTCCGATGACGCCGGTACCGAGATTGTCTCCATCATGTTCGAGATGAAAAACGAGAACGACACCACCGCGACGAAGCATAAGAACGAGGACTTCCTGAAGGAGCTCGATAAAGACCGCAGTGAGAAGGGCTGCGAATACGCGGTGCTGGTCTCGCTTCTCGAACCCGAAAGCGAGCTCTACAACACGGGGATCGTGGATGTGTCTCACCGCTATCCGAAGATGTATGTCGTGCGCCCGCAGTTCTTCATCCCGATCATCACGGTGCTGCGAAACGCCGCGCTGAACTCGCTGAAGTACAAGTCGGAGCTTGCACTCGTCAGGTCGCAGAACATCGATATCACGAACTTCGAAGACGAACTTGAGGATTTCAAGTCTGGGTTCGCAAGAAACTTCGACCTCGCCACCAGGCGCTTCCAGACGGCGATCGACGAGATCGATAAGTCGATCGATCACCTGCAGAAAACGAAAGAGGCACTGCTCGGCACCAACCGCAATCTCAGGCTCGCCAACGATAAGGCGCAAGATGTCACGATCAAGAAGTTGACGCGAGGTAACCCAACGATGGCGGCGAAGTTCGACGACCTCAGGGCCGCCGACTCTGCCGACGAGCACTGAGCGCCTCGACCGAAGCGAACGTTCGCACCGTAAGAGTTCTCCCCAGCGGACACCTGAGTGCCAGCATCCACGTTGCAAAATCGCCGACCGCGCGGCGCAGGAGTGTGTAAGACTGCAGAGGCAGCGTCGCCTCTCACTCGGTGCGTCGAAATTTTTGGCCAGCCCACCGGCTACCGAAAGTCTGCCCTGGTTATGGCCATGATCATGGCTGACCGGTAGCCGAGTCGTGTGGGTGAGTGAGAGAAGGTTGCAATGCCGTCATTTCGTGTCAGAGACTTCCATCCCGAAGATGTCGAAGGCATCCTGCACCTGTGGGAGGAGATGCGAGACTCGCCCGCCGAGCCCGTCTACGGCCTGTCCGAGGTGCTGGCCTCGTGCCAGGAAGATCACGCCGTCGTGGCCATCCACGATGACATGGTGATTGGTGCCGCCGTGGGTCGAGCCGCGCACGCCCAGGGCTGGATCGTATTTCTGTCGACCACGCCGGCCTGGCAGGAGAAGGGTGTCGGCCGCGCTTTACTGGGCGCGCTTGAGCGCAAAATGGCGCCGTACGGTCTCTCGAAGCTCTCCGCGCTGCTGCCTGATACGGCCATGCGAGTGGATGCTTTCGTCGATCAGGGCTTCGAGGTCAAGAAGAACCTGCGCTACTTCGAGCGCGAGATCCCCGTTCAGCGCAAGGAGCTCAGTGTGCTTTCCGAGGTCGGCGGGCGATTGATGGCTCGGGGGCTGTGGGACGAGATCGGGGGCATGGCGAAGGAGAAGGAACTGCTGGAACGGCGACTCGTGATGCCGCTCTCCAAACCAGACCTCGCCGAGAGCTATGGGGTAGTGCCGCCGCGTGCGGTGATGCTGTTCGGACCTCCCGGCACGGGCAAGACGACCTTCGCCCGGGCGATCGCGTCCCGCCTGGAGTGGTCGTTCATCGAGGTGTTCCCCTCGCGGCTTGCGGTCGATCCGAAGGGACTGGCCGGGGCTCTTCGAGAAACCTTCCTCAAGATCGCCGACCTTGAACACGCCGTCGTGTTCATCGATGAGGTCGAGGAGATCGCCGCGCAGCGCAGCGGCGAGCCGCCGTCGCCCCTGCAGGGCGTCACCAACGAGCTGTTGAAGATCATCCCGGCGTTCCGGGAACAGCCGGATCGCCTGCTCGTGTGTGCGACCAACTTCATCCGGGCCCTCGACTCGGCGTTCCTGCGCCACGGCAGGTTCGACTACGTGATTCCCATCGGGTTGCCCGACGAGGCGGCGCGCAGATCGATCTGGGAGCGCTACATCCCGGCGAGTGCGGCGTCGCAGATCGATCTCGGCGCCCTTGTGGCGCGCACGGACGGGTTCTCCCCCGCCGACATCGAGTTCTCGGCCCGCAAGGCTTCCCAGAGTGCACTCGAAAAGACCTTCTATCCGGATGACTCCGGCGCCACGGTCACGGGGCCGGTGACCCTCGACTATCTGGAGGCGATCACGGCAACTCGAGCCACGGTGTCTCGGGATGTCGCGGCGGAGTTCCTGCAGGACATCGAGCTGCTCGCGCGGCTCTGACGACGGTTCTGACGCCGGGCCTGGCGAAGCGTGCCAGTCGAGGTATTCGGGGCGCCTTTCAGCTCGCGGCATCCAATTCGACAAGCCTGGTCGCCGTCAGCTCGTCCACGACAAGGTGCGTGATCACTCCGGCGCGCAGTGCCGCCAGCAACGGGATGACCTTACTGTCACCCGCGACAGCACACACTCGACGCGGCACCCGGCGAAGTTCGGCGGGAGTCGGCCCGGTTGCACGTTCGTTCAATGAGAGGTCTTCATAAGTTCCGTCGGCCCGGAGGAAAACAGTGCACACGTCACCCACGACACCCTCGGCTTCAAGTATGTCGATGTCCTCGGGTTCGAGGTATCCCGCTGAGTAGACGTGGCTGGGCACCTCCCCGGTGACGGCTCCAATGGAGAACAACACGATGTCGGCCTTGCGCTGGACGTCCAGTACGCGAGCCACTGAGCGTTCGCACCACATCGCCTTTCGAGTCGCGGCGTAGTCGAAGAAGGCCGGCACGGGGAACAGGTGCACGCTGGCGTCGAAGGCGTCCCCGAAGCGCGAGATGAGGCTGCCGACATACTCCGCGCCGGAGGTGCGGTTATTGGCCGCGCCGTTGAGTTGCACAATAGAGCTTCCCCGCGTCGGTTTCCTGCCTAAATGCTGGGAAATTGCACCCAGTGTGGTTCCCCAGGCGACCCCGAGCACCATGTCTGAATCAAACCACCCGGTCAGCATCCTGGCGGCGGTGAGCGCAACCTGCTCCAGCCGTTCGGCCACTGACGCCGAGTCGACGACCGGCACGACGAACACCTCGACATCGAACTGGCTTGAGATGTACTGGCCGACCCCTGGCCCCCGGCTGGGTGTCGGCCTCAACGTGATCTCTACCAGCCCGCTCGCCCTGGCCTGCTTGAGCAGGCGAGACACACTTGACCGGGACATATGCAGCCTGCTTGCGATGGTCTCCATCTTGATGTCCTGGAGGTAATACATGGAGGAGGCGGCCAGCAATGTCTCTTCGCGATCCATGACATCCATTCTGCACGTACGTGCAAGTTGGCTGCTCAGTTTGCCAAGCAGTGGCACCAGCGTAATACGCTGCTGAACGGCGCCGAATGTGACGCCCCGAGATTGCGAAGCACTGAGAACCGAGAGCCAGGAGCAGCCATGACCGACAGCCGCCTCACCCGCGGGTCGCGCGAACGGGCACTCGACCGTCTGGCTGCCAGCGTCACCCCCGGCGAGGAACTCGACATCCTCGTCATCGGCGGGGGAGTCACGGGAGCGGGAATCGCGCTCGACGCCGTGAGCCGCGGACTCTCTGTGGCCGTGGTCGAGGCGCAGGACTGGTCATCGGGCACCTCCAGTCGCTCCAGCAAACTGGTGCACGGCGGCCTGCGCTATCTCCAGATGCTCGATTTCAAACTGGTGCTTGAGGCGCTCAAGGAGCGCGATCTCCTGCTCACCGACATCGCCCCGCACCTCGTTCGTCCACTGCCGTTCCTCTACCCGCTGCGCCATCGCGTATTCGAGCGCGCCTTTGTCGGGGCCGGCATCCTGCTCTATGACCTGCTGGCGAGTGTTCGCAAAGGCAAGCGTGCCCTGCCGTTTCACCGCCACCTGTCACGTCGAGCGCTGACTGAAACGTTCCCCGATCTCGCGAAGAACGCTGCGGTCGGAGCGATCGAATACTGGGACGCAAATGTCGACGACGCCAGATTCGTGTTGACTGTGATGCGCACCGCAACCGGGCGTGGGGCACACGCCGCGTCGCGCACCCAGGTCGTCGAACTCACCAAGAATGCGGCGGGGCACGTCGATGGTGCGGTTCTCACCGACCTGGAGACCGGCCGATCATTCCCCGTCAGGGCGAAGTCTGTGATCAGCTCGACGGGCGTATGGACGGAGGAGTCGCAGGCGCTCGCCGGTGAAGATGGTGGCCTACGGGTGTTGGCGTCGAAGGGCATCCATATCGTCGTGCCTCGTGACCGGATTTCCGGCAAGGCCGGGCTCATCCTACAAACCTCCAAGAGTGTGCTGTTCGTCATCCCGTGGTCGCGCTACTGGGTCATCGGCACGACCGACACCCCATGGACCGAAGATCTGATGAATCCGGTGTCTACGGCTACCGATATCGACTATGTCATCGCGGAAGCGAATAAAGTTCTCGCCCACCCGATCAGCCACGCCGACGTCGTGGGCACCTGGGCGGGGCTGCGCCCGCTGCTGCAGCCGGGCACTAAAGAGGGCACCCAGTCGGCGAAGGTCTCTCGCGAGCACACCGTCGCCTCCCCGGTTCCCGGCCTGGTCTCGATTGCCGGTGGCAAATTCACCACCTACCGCGTGATGGCGAAGGATGCTGTCGACTTCGCGCTCGGTGCCGGTGCGAAATCCCGCCCGTGCGTCACTGAGGGTATTCCGCTGATCGGTGCAGACGGGTTCCGCACAGCCGAGAACGAGATGCGCTCCATCATCGATGGTCTCGGCTGGAGCGCGCAGATGACCGACCATCTGTTCCACCGATACGGGGCGAACATCCGCGATATCGCTGAGATTGCCCAGCGCGATCCGGGACTTGCGGCGCCGCTTGAGCATGCGCCCGCGTACCTGCGGGCCGAAATTGTGTACGCCATGACCCACGAGGGGGCGTTGCACCTCGATGACCTCATGATGCGCCGAACCCGCATGGTCTACGAATACCTGAATGAGGCGATGGATGCCCTCCCCGAGGTCGCGGCGTTGGCGCAGGCCACCCTCGGCTGGAGTGACGAGCAGGCCGCGCACGAGACCGAGCTCTATCGCACGAGAGCAGCCGCCGATGCGGACGCGGCGCGCCAGCCCGATGACGCGAGTGCCTCCCGCGCGCGAGCTACCGCTCCCGAGATCGTGCCCATGATCGATTTAGGCGCTGGCTCCGGACGGTAGCGCAGTAGGCAGTACACCAGTCCAGCTCATCTCATCCCATCTCAATGGAGAGACCAGTACGCCATGCAGAAATTCGTCATGTCAATCGACCAAGGAACCACGAGTTCCCGAGCGGTGGTGTTCGATCATTCCGGCGAGATCGTCTCCGTCGGCCAGCTCGAACATGAGCAGATTTTTCCCCGCGCGGGGTGGGTCGAGCATGATCCGCTCGAGATCTGGGCGAAGGTGCGTGAGGCCGTTGGCATCGCCCTCAGCCGCGCCAACGTGACGGCCGATGACCTCGTGGCCGTGGGTATCACCAACCAGCGTGAGACTACGGTCGTGTGGAACAGGCACACGGGCATCCCGGTTACCAATGCCATTGTCTGGCAAGACACCCGCACCCAGAAGATCGTCGAGGAGCTCGCCGGCACCATCGGCCCCGATCGCTATAAGCAGATCGTCGGCCTTCCGCTGGCGACGTACTTCGCCGGACCGAAGATCATGTGGATCCTCGAGTTCATCGACGGCGCCCGCCGGGCTGCTGACCGTGGCGAGTTGATGTTCGGCACCATCGACACCTGGCTGCTGTGGAACATGACCGGGGGCGTCGATGGCGGCATCCACGTCACTGATGTCACTAATGCCTCGCGCACCATGCTGATGGATCTCGACACCCTGACGTGGCGTGACGATATCGCCGCCGACATGAGCATTCCGATGTCGATGCTGCCCGAGATCCGATCATCGTCAGAGGTGTACGGCCACGGCAGGGCCCACGGCTTGCTTCCCGGGGTGCCGATTGCCGGCATCCTCGGTGACCAGCAGGCCGCCACCTTCGGCCAGGCCTGTTTCAGCGTGGGCATGGCGAAGAACACCTATGGCACCGGCAACTTCTTGCTGCTGAACACCGGCACCCGCCGCGTTGACAGTACGCATGGTCTGCTGACGACGGTCTGCTACAAGATCGGCGATGCGCCGCAGGTCTATGCCCTGGAGGGCTCGATTGCCGTGACGGGTTCCCTCGTGCAGTGGCTGCGCGACAACCTCGGCATGTTCGCGGATGCGCCGGACATCGAGACGCTGGCGCGCGAGGTCGACGACAACGGTGGCGCCTACTTCGTGCCCGCCTTCTCCGGTTTGTTCGCACCCTATTGGCGACCGGATGCCCGTGGCGCACTCCTCGGATTGACCCGGTATGTCACCAAGAGCCACATCGCCCGCGCTGCACTCGAGGCGACCGCATTCCAAACCCGCGAGGTGATGGACGCGATGAACGCCGATGCCGGAGTTGACCTCGCCGAGCTGCGTGTCGACGGGGGGATGGTCGCCAACGAGTTGCTCATGCAGTTCCAGGCCGACCAGCTCGGGGTGGATGTCATCCGCCCGCGTGTCACCGAGACCACTGCCCTCGGCGCGGCCTTCGCGGCGGGTATCGCCGTTGGCTTCTGGGAGGGAGAGCAGGACGTCATCGATAACTGGTCCGAGGGCAAAAGATGGTCGCCCGAGATGCCGGGATTCGAACGGGACCAGCTGTATCGCAATTGGAAGAAGGCCGTCACGAAGACCATGGGCTGGGTCGACGCTGACGTGGAAATTTAAAAGGAATTCTGTAATGACCCCTACACAAAGGAGTGACATGAAATCGTCCATGCTCAAGAGAAACAGCTTCTGGCTGGCGCTATCACTAGTGCTTGTCGTGCTGTCGGCGATCGGGGCGTCTATCGTCCAGACCTCGGCATACTCGATCACCGTCAAGGACATGAGCTGGGAGACGGCCTCGGGCGAGTCCATGAGTGCTCTGCTCTACAAGCCGAACAGCGTCTCCGCCGATAACCCTGCGCCGGCCATTGTTGTCGCGCACGGGTGGTGGAACAACAAAGAGATGCAGGATGCGAACTACGTCGAGCTTGCGCGACGGGGGTACGTCGTCGTCTCGATCGACATGTACGGTCATGGCGACTCCGACTACCTGCCGAATGCAGATCTCGCGGTCGGCGGAACGGGCATGTACGACGCCGTGAAGCTGGTGGCAGATCTGCCGTACGTGCAGCAGGACAAGATCGGTGTTTCGGGTCACTCGAACGGAGCCCGAGCCGCCAACTTCTCGATCGCGATCGATAATGAGGCCGATAAACCGCTGATCGCCGCGCTTCTGCTCGTCGACAACGACGCCGTGTATGCGGATGAGGCTGGCGCTTTTACTAACGTCTATGGCGCACGCGACACCGGGATCATTGCCGACCAGTACGACGAGTTCTTCTTCCGCAGCTACAGCGCCGAGGGCGCCGTGCTCACTCCGCCTCGCGAGTACATTGGCACGCCCAATGCGCAGTCGTTCCTGAACTTCGGCGCCGAGGGTACCGAAAAGCGCACAGCTGGCGAGTTCTACACCGACCAGGTTGACGGCGACGAGGCGATGCGCGTCATCTACACCCCGGCCGAGACCCACCCGTGGGGCACCATCTCGAAGTCGACTGTGGCAAGCCAGATTGAATTCTGGGATGAGGCATTCGGAGCGCCGAACCCCATCGCAGCGGGCACTCAGGTGTGGCAGGTGAAGGAAGTCTTCACGACCCTCGGGCTCATCGGCTTCGGGATATTCCTGCTCGCCTTCACGCGTGCGCTGCTCACTACTCGAGCGTTCGCCGGTCTGAAATACGACGGTGTCAGAGAGCTCGCCGCGAACAGCCGCAGGGGCCATTCCTGGTTCTGGGGAGGGCTCGTTGCTTCGGCATTCGCGTCAGCTATCACCTACGTACTGCTCAGCCAGAGCCCGATCATGGGTGGTATCGCCTTCAACGTCATCCCTACGATCTTCACGCAGGGCGCGGTGTTCTTCATCGCGACGTGGGCGGCGCTCAACGGCATCATCGGCCTGGTAATCATGACGGTCTCCTACCACCTGTTCGGTAAGAAGAACGGCATGGACCTGCGTGACGCCGGTGTGCTGCCGGGCTGGAGGAAATTCTTCCACGGCATCGGCCTCGGGGCTGTGGTGGTCACCGCAGCATTCGGGATCGTGTTCGTACTCGACTACTTCTTCAAGACCGACTTCCGGCTCTGGGTGATCGCGATCAAGGCCTTCGGTCCTGACAAGCTCTGGATCGGTTTGCTATACGTGCCCTTCTTCCTGGTCTACTTCCTCGCGAACTCGGTGGCCATCAACGCCTTCAACCGGTTCACGATCCGGGGCAAGGAGTGGGGCAACACCGCGGTTCTTGCGCTGTTCAACTCGCTGGCACCGATCATCCTGGTGGTCGCCCAGTACACGAACTTCTTCATCACCGGCCAACCCATTCCGGGCTTCGGGGGCATCTTCAGCATCTGGCTGTTCCCCGTGATTGTGATCCTGGCCGTTGCTGCGGTGATCTCGCGCAAGATCTACCGCGCGACGAACAACCCGTACATCGGTGGATTTATCATGGCCGCAGTGGTGACTCTGATGTCGGTGAGCAACACCCTCACGGTCACGTATTAATCCTCGACCGGTCAGTGGTGGCCGGTCGTTGACAGGAGGCCCCGGCCCGCTCGCGCGGGTTGGGGTCTTCTCTATGTGTCGTCGGTCGCGCCATCACCCCCTAGCGCCGGCCCTTCGATGCACTTCCCGGTAACGGTGCATCACCACATGCAGCACGCCCTCAGGCACCGAGGGGTCGTCGGGCGACCGTGCCTGCAGGCTTCCCGCTGCCAAATGAAGGAGATAGTCGCATCCTGAACCCATTGGTGCGGCCGTGCCCACCCGTTCACAGGAATCTCCTTCATTTGGCAGCTGGTGGGCGGTGACCCCTGACGCGGCGACGGCTGGCTATGTCAGGGTGGCTCCTAGTGATAACTCCTGCAGCTCCCGGCAGAAGTCGGACTAGACACCAGGGTCATTGCGGCAGCCCGGATTGACCGTGAGGAAGTGCGCGCGTTCTCAACGCTCGGGAATGGCTGAGCCCCGCCCCCGGTTGTACATTCCGATACATACGCATAGAACTAGGAGATGAAGATGACAGTCGAGTTCGGGTTAGACACCTTCGGTGACGTCACGGTCGAGGAAGACGGTGCTGCCGTCAGCCAGGCGCAGGTCATCCGGAATCTCGTCTCTGAGGCCGTTATGGCCGACGAACTCGGCATTGACTTCATCGGCGTGGGGGAGCATCATCGCCTGGACTTCGCCGTCTCGGCACCCGAGGTGGTGCTGGCTGGTATTGCCACAGCCACCAGGAAGATTCACCTCGGTTCCGCCGTGACGGTATTGAGTTCGGATGACCCGATCCGGGTGTTCCAGCGTTTTGCCACCGTCGATGCGCTCTCGAATGGTCGCGCCGAGGTCATCCTGGGCCGCGGATCGTTCACCGAGTCGTTCCCGCTTTTCGGCTTTGACCTGGGGCGCTACGAGCAGCTCTTCGAAGAGAAACTCGACCTGTTTTCCGAGTTGCTGAAGGAGCAGCCCGTCACCTGGGCCGGCGAGCTTCGCCCGCCGTTGACCGAACAGAACGTGTATCCACGCACCGAGGGCGGTCACCTGAAGACGTGGATCGGTGTGGGGGGAAGCCCTGAGTCCGTGGTTCGCGCCGCACGGTATGGCATGCCCCTGGTGCTGGCGATCATCGGCGGTGACCCCGCACGGTTTGCCCCCTACGTCGACCTGTTCCATCGTGCCCTCGCGCAGCTCGAGAAGCCTGACCTCCCGATCGCCGTGCATTCCCCGGGCTTCATCGCCGACACCGATGACCAGGCTGCCGAGCAGTATTGGTCGCACCACCGGGTCATGCGTGACCGCATTGGTGCCGAGCGAGGCTGGCCACCGACGACGAAGGATGAGTTTGCGAACGAGATCGGGCACGGCTCGATCTACCTCGGTTCGCCCGAGACGGTCGCCCGCAAGCTCGCGAAGACCATCTCGACCCTCGGCATCCAGCGCTTCGACCTGAAGTACAGCGCCGGAACCCTGCCACACGAGCTCATGATGCGCTCGATCGAGCTTTATGGTTCGAAGGTCATTCCCATGGTGAAAGACATGCTGGCCTGATTCGGGTCTACGGGTTGTCGGCTGTGTCCGGAACAACGGCGACCGCGACGGACCTGGACCGGCGACGCTTCACCGCCACCACGATGATCGCGATGACGCCGAGGAACACGAGCCATGGCAGCGCCACCCCGAGGGCAACCAGGAGCCCGGCGAAGAAGGCAACGAAAGCATTCCAGCCGGCTATCAGGGCGGAGAAGAAGTTGTCGGGCTCAGCGACGGGAGCCGTGAAGTCGGAGACGAGATTCAGCGTTACCGTCGAGAGGCTGACCTGGTCGGCGTAGTAGCGTCGTTGGCTCTCGAGGCTCTCGAGCTCGGTCTGGCGATCGGAGATCGCGGTCTCGAGGGTGATGAGGTTCTCGGTATCGGTGGCCGTGGCGAGCAGGCCGAGCAGGCGGTCGATGGATGCCGTCAGGGCCTTGATCCGGGCATCCAGATCCTGGGTTGCCATCGTGACATCGGACGAGTTGAGCGACACCTCCTGCACCGCGCCCAGCTTCCTGAGCTTGTCGAGGGTCGCGGTCAGCGTGTCCGACGGGATGCGCAGCGTCAGCGTCGCGCTCCCCTCGTTGCCGTTGATCGGGGCGGTCTCCGTGCGGCCATCGACCCTGCCCCCGGACTGCTCGGTGATGCGGATCGCTTCTGCTGCGGCATCCATCGGCTTCTCGACCGTGATGGTGACGTAACCGGTGGTGATGACCTGCCGGTCTGGGGTGGCGATGGTGTCGGTCTGCACGAACTCCGTACTTTGGCTATCGCGCAACAACTCGGGGGCCTTTTCGACGCTCACCGAACCTCCGCTCGCGTCGCTCGCGCCGGAGGTGGCCGAACAGCCCGCAAGCGCGAGAGTGGCCACGATTGCTGCTGCCGGGATGAACATTATTCGCCTCATAACATCACCGTACTTTCACGGTAGGCAAGTCACTACCCAACGTTTTCTATCAGTTTCTCGTCACCTGTCAAGGGCTCGCATGCCGACAGGCGACCGACATACCGTGGTGGCGCGGGGCGTGACCCGCAGCCATCGTGAACGATGTGACAATTCGAGGAGATAACCATGGGATTCCTGGACAACGCCAGAGACGCAGCCGAGGCCGCAGGAAAGAAGGTCGGCGAGTTCGCGGACGACACCAAGGAGCGCGTCAGCGATAAGGTCGACGAGGTCAAGGCCGACGCCGAAGTGAAGCGCGCCGAGGGCGATGTGAAGCGTGCCGAAGCCGAGCGCGACTCGACCAAAGCCAAGAACGACTTCAAGGAAGACCTGCGCAACTAGGGTCTCCCTTTGGCGCATCCGCGCAGGTCTGTCGCATCCGCGCACGGGCGCCCGTGCGCGGATGCGACAGACCTGCGCGGATGCGCCAAAGGGAGACCCTAGTTGCGCAGGTCTTCCTTGAAGTCGTTCTTGGCTTTGGTCGAGTCGCGCTCGGCTTCGGCACGCTTCACATCGCCCTCGGCGCGCTTCACTTCGGCGTCGGCCTTGACCTCGTCGACCTTATCGCTGACGCGCTCCTTGGTGTCGTCCGCGAACTCGCCGACCTTCTTTCCTGCGGCCTCGGCTGCGTCTCTGGCGTTGTCCAGGAATCCCATGGTTATCTCCTCGAATTGTCACATCGTTCACGATGGCTGCGGGTCACGCCCCGCGCCACCACGGTATGTCGGTCGCCTGTCGGCATGCGAGCCCTTGACAGGTGACGAGAAACTGATAGAAAACGTTGGGTAGTGACTTGCCTACCGTGAAAGTACGGTGATGTTATGAGGCGAATAATGTTCATCCCGGCAGCAGCAATCGTGGCCACTCTCGCGCTTGCGGGCTGTTCGGCCACCTCCGGCGCGAGCGACGCGAGCGGAGGTTCGGTGAGCGTCGAAAAGGCCCCCGAGTTGTTGCGCGATAGCCAAAGTACGGAGTTCGTGCAGACCGACACCATCGCCACCCCAGACCGGCAGGTCATCACCACCGGTTACGTCACCATCACGGTCGAGAAGCCGATGGATGCCGCAGCAGAAGCGATCCGCATCACCGAGCAGTCCGGGGGCAGGGTCGATGGCCGCACGGAGACCGCCCCGATCAACGGCAACGAGGGGAGCGCGACGCTGACGCTGCGCATCCCGTCGGACACGCTGACCGCGACCCTCGACAAGCTCAGGAAGCTGGGCGCGGTGCAGGAGGTGTCGCTCAACTCGTCCGATGTCACGATGGCAACCCAGGATCTGGATGCCCGGATCAAGGCCCTGACGGCATCCATCGACCGCCTGCTCGGCCTGCTCGCCACGGCCACCGATACCGAGAACCTCATCACCCTCGAGACCGCGATCTCCGATCGCCAGACCGAGCTCGAGAGCCTCGAGAGCCAACGACGCTACTACGCCGACCAGGTCAGCCTCTCGACGGTAACGCTGAATCTCGTCTCCGACTTCACGGCTCCCGTCGCTGAGCCCGACAACTTCTTCTCCGCCCTGATAGCCGGCTGGAATGCTTTCGTTGCCTTCTTCGCCGGGCTCCTGGTTGCCCTCGGGGTGGCGCTGCCATGGCTCGTGTTCCTCGGCGTCATCGCGATCATCGTGGTGGCGGTGAAGCGTCGCCGGTCCAGGTCCGTCGCGGTCGCCGTTGTTCCGGACACAGCCGACAACCCGTAGACCCGAATCAGGCCAGCATGTCTTTCACCATGGGAATGACCTTCGAACCATAAAGCTCGATCGAGCGCATCATGAGCTCGTGTGGCAGGGTTCCGGCGCTGTACTTCAGGTCGAAGCGCTGGATGCCGAGGGTCGAGATGGTCTTCGCGAGCTTGCGGGCGACCGTCTCGGGCGAACCGAGGTAGATCGAGCCGTGCCCGATCTCGTTCGCAAACTCATCCTTCGTCGTCGGTGGCCAGCCTCGCTCGGCACCAATGCGGTCACGCATGACCCGGTGGTGCGACCAATACTGCTCGGCAGCCTGGTCATCGGTGTCGGCGATGAAGCCCGGGGAATGCACGGCGATCGGGAGGTCAGGCTTCTCGAGCTGCGCGAGGGCACGATGGAACAGGTCGACGTAGGGGGCAAACCGTGCGGGGTCACCGCCGATGATCGCCAGCACCAGGGGCATGCCATACCGTGCGGCGCGAACCACGGACTCAGGGCTTCCCCCCACACCGATCCACGTCTTCAGGTGACCGCCCTCGGTGCGTGGATACACGTTCTGTTCGGTCAACGGCGGGCGAAGCTCGCCGGCCCAGGTGACGGGCTGCTCCTTCAGCAACTCGGAAAACAGGTCGAGTTTCTCTTCGAAGAGCTGCTCGTAGCGCCCCAGGTCAAAGCCGAAAAGCGGGAACGACTCGGTGAACGATCCGCGGCCCAGGATGACCTCGGCGCGACCATTCGAGAGCGCATCGACGGTGGCAAAACGCTGGAACACCCGGATCGGGTCATCCGAACTCAATACCGTCACGGCGGAACCGAGGTGAATCTTCCTGGTGGCTGTGGCAATACCAGCCAGCACCACCTCGGGTGCCGAGACGGCGAAGTCCAGGCGATGATGCTCCCCCACGCCGATGAAGTCAATGCCGAGTTCGTCGGCCATAACGGCCTCAGAGACGAGATTCCGGATGACCTGCGCCTGGCTGACGGCAGCACCGTCTTCCTCGACCGTGACGTCACCGAAGGTGTCTAACCCGAACTCGACTGTCATCTTCATCTCCTAGTTCTATGCGTATGTATCGGAATGTACAACCGGGGGCGGGGCTCAGCCATTCCCGAGCGTTGAGAACGCGCGCACTTCCTCACGGTCAATCCGGGCTGCCGCAATGACCCTGGTGTCTAGTCCGACTTCTGCCGGGAGCTGCAGGAGTTATCACTAGGAGCCACCCTGACATAGCCAGCCGTCGCCGCGTCAGGGGTCACCGCCCACCAGCTGCCAAATGAAGGAGATTCCTGTGAACGGGTGGGCACGGCCGCACCAATGGGTTCAGGATGCGACTATCTCCTTCATTTGGCAGCGGGAAGCCTGCAGGCACGGTCGCCCGACGACCCCTCGGTGCCTGAGGGCGTGCTGCATGTGGTGATGCACCGTTACCGGGAAGTGCATCGAAGGGCCGGCGCTAGGGGGTGATGGCGCGACCGACGACACATAGAGAAGACCCCAACCCGCGCGAGCGGGCCGGGGCCTCCTGTCAACGACCGGCCACCACTGACCGGTCGAGGATTAATACGTGACCGTGAGGGTGTTGCTCACCGACATCAGAGTCACCACTGCGGCCATGATAAATCCACCGATGTACGGGTTGTTCGTCGCGCGGTAGATCTTGCGCGAGATCACCGCAGCAACGGCCAGGATCACAATCACGGGGAACAGCCAGATGCTGAAGATGCCCCCGAAGCCCGGAATGGGTTGGCCGGTGATGAAGAAGTTCGTGTACTGGGCGACCACCAGGATGATCGGTGCCAGCGAGTTGAACAGCGCAAGAACCGCGGTGTTGCCCCACTCCTTGCCCCGGATCGTGAACCGGTTGAAGGCGTTGATGGCCACCGAGTTCGCGAGGAAGTAGACCAGGAAGAAGGGCACGTATAGCAAACCGATCCAGAGCTTGTCAGGACCGAAGGCCTTGATCGCGATCACCCAGAGCCGGAAGTCGGTCTTGAAGAAGTAGTCGAGTACGAACACGATCCCGAATGCTGCGGTGACCACCACAGCCCCGAGGCCGATGCCGTGGAAGAATTTCCTCCAGCCCGGCAGCACACCGGCGTCACGCAGGTCCATGCCGTTCTTCTTACCGAACAGGTGGTAGGAGACCGTCATGATTACCAGGCCGATGATGCCGTTGAGCGCCGCCCACGTCGCGATGAAGAACACCGCGCCCTGCGTGAAGATCGTAGGGATGACGTTGAAGGCGATACCACCCATGATCGGGCTCTGGCTGAGCAGTACGTAGGTGATAGCTGACGCGAATGCCGAAGCAACGAGCCCTCCCCAGAACCAGGAATGGCCCCTGCGGCTGTTCGCGGCGAGCTCTCTGACACCGTCGTATTTCAGACCGGCGAACGCTCGAGTAGTGAGCAGCGCACGCGTGAAGGCGAGCAGGAATATCCCGAAGCCGATGAGCCCGAGGGTCGTGAAGACTTCCTTCACCTGCCACACCTGAGTGCCCGCTGCGATGGGGTTCGGCGCTCCGAATGCCTCATCCCAGAATTCAATCTGGCTTGCCACAGTCGACTTCGAGATGGTGCCCCACGGGTGGGTCTCGGCCGGGGTGTAGATGACGCGCATCGCCTCGTCGCCGTCAACCTGGTCGGTGTAGAACTCGCCAGCTGTGCGCTTTTCGGTACCCTCGGCGCCGAAGTTCAGGAACGACTGCGCATTGGGCGTGCCAATGTACTCGCGAGGCGGAGTGAGCACGGCGCCCTCGGCGCTGTAGCTGCGGAAGAAGAACTCGTCGTACTGGTCGGCAATGATCCCGGTGTCGCGTGCGCCATAGACGTTAGTAAAAGCGCCAGCCTCATCCGCATACACGGCGTCGTTGTCGACGAGCAGAAGCGCGGCGATCAGCGGTTTATCGGCCTCATTATCGATCGCGATCGAGAAGTTGGCGGCTCGGGCTCCGTTCGAGTGACCCGAAACACCGATCTTGTCCTGCTGCACGTACGGCAGATCTGCCACCAGCTTCACGGCGTCGTACATGCCCGTTCCGCCGACCGCGAGATCTGCATTCGGCAGGTAGTCGGAGTCGCCATGACCGTACATGTCGATCGAGACGACGACGTACCCCCGTCGCGCAAGCTCGACGTAGTTCGCATCCTGCATCTCTTTGTTGTTCCACCACCCGTGCGCGACAACAATGGCCGGCGCAGGGTTATCGGCGGAGACGCTGTTCGGCTTGTAGAGCAGAGCACTCATGGACTCGCCCGAGGCCGTCTCCCAGCTCATGTCCTTGACGGTGATCGAGTATGCCGAGGTCTGGACGATAGACGCCCCGATCGCCGACAGCACGACAAGCACTAGTGATAGCGCCAGCCAGAAGCTGTTTCTCTTGAGCATGGACGATTTCATGTCACTCCTTTGTGTAGGGGTCATTACAGAATTCCTTTTAAATTTCCACGTCAGCGTCGACCCAGCCCATGGTCTTCGTGACGGCCTTCTTCCAATTGCGATACAGCTGGTCCCGTTCGAATCCCGGCATCTCGGGCGACCATCTTTTGCCCTCGGACCAGTTATCGATGACGTCCTGCTCTCCCTCCCAGAAGCCAACGGCGATACCCGCCGCGAAGGCCGCGCCGAGGGCAGTGGTCTCGGTGACACGCGGGCGGATGACATCCACCCCGAGCTGGTCGGCCTGGAACTGCATGAGCAACTCGTTGGCGACCATCCCCCCGTCGACACGCAGCTCGGCGAGGTCAACTCCGGCATCGGCGTTCATCGCGTCCATCACCTCGCGGGTTTGGAATGCGGTCGCCTCGAGTGCAGCGCGGGCGATGTGGCTCTTGGTGACATACCGGGTCAATCCGAGGAGTGCGCCACGGGCATCCGGTCGCCAATAGGGTGCGAACAAACCGGAGAAGGCGGGCACGAAGTAGGCGCCACCGTTGTCGTCGACCTCGCGCGCCAGCGTCTCGATGTCCGGCGCATCCGCGAACATGCCGAGGTTGTCGCGCAGCCACTGCACGAGGGAACCCGTCACGGCAATCGAGCCCTCCAGGGCATAGACCTGCGGCGCATCGCCGATCTTGTAGCAGACCGTCGTCAGCAGACCATGCGTACTGTCAACGCGGCGGGTGCCGGTGTTCAGCAGCAAGAAGTTGCCGGTGCCATAGGTGTTCTTCGCCATGCCCACGCTGAAACAGGCCTGGCCGAAGGTGGCGGCCTGCTGGTCACCGAGGATGCCGGCAATCGGCACCCCGGGAAGCAAGCCGTGGGCCCTGCCGTGGCCGTACACCTCTGACGATGATCGGATCTCGGGCAGCATCGACATCGGAATGCTCATGTCGGCGGCGATATCGTCACGCCACGTCAGGGTGTCGAGATCCATCAGCATGGTGCGCGAGGCATTAGTGACATCAGTGACGTGGATGCCGCCATCGACGCCCCCGGTCATGTTCCACAGCAGCCAGGTGTCGATGGTGCCGAACATCAACTCGCCACGGTCAGCAGCCCGGCGGGCGCCGTCGATGAACTCGAGGATCCACATGATCTTCGGTCCGGCGAAGTACGTCGCCAGCGGAAGGCCGACGATCTGCTTATAGCGATCGGGGCCGATGGTGCCGGCGAGCTCCTCGACGATCTTCTGGGTGCGGGTGTCTTGCCAGACAATGGCATTGGTAACCGGGATGCCCGTGTGCCTGTTCCACACGACCGTAGTCTCACGCTGGTTGGTGATACCCACGGCCACGAGGTCATCGGCCGTCACGTTGGCGCGGCTGAGGGCGATGCCAACGGCCTCACGCACCTTCGCCCAGATCTCGAGCGGATCATGCTCGACCCACCCCGCGCGGGGAAAAATCTGCTCATGTTCGAGCTGGCCGACGGAGACGATCTCGCCGGAATGATCGAACACCACCGCTCGGGAACTCGTGGTTCCTTGGTCGATTGACATGACGAATTTCTGCATGGCGTACTGGTCTCTCCATTGAGATGGGATGAGATGAGCTGGACTGGTGTACTGCCTACTGCGCTACCGTCCGGAGCCAGCGCCTAAATCGATCATGGGCACGATCTCGGGAGCGGTAGCTCGCGCGCGGGAGGCACTCGCGTCATCGGGCTGGCGCGCCGCGTCCGCATCGGCGGCTGCTCTCGTGCGATAGAGCTCGGTCTCGTGCGCGGCCTGCTCGTCACTCCAGCCGAGGGTGGCCTGCGCCAACGCCGCGACCTCGGGGAGGGCATCCATCGCCTCATTCAGGTATTCGTAGACCATGCGGGTTCGGCGCATCATGAGGTCATCGAGGTGCAACGCCCCCTCGTGGGTCATGGCGTACACAATTTCGGCCCGCAGGTACGCGGGCGCATGCTCAAGCGGCGCCGCAAGTCCCGGATCGCGCTGGGCAATCTCAGCGATATCGCGGATGTTCGCCCCGTATCGGTGGAACAGATGGTCGGTCATCTGCGCGCTCCAGCCGAGACCATCGATGATGGAGCGCATCTCGTTCTCGGCTGTGCGGAACCCGTCTGCACCGATCAGCGGAATACCCTCAGTGACGCACGGGCGGGATTTCGCACCGGCACCGAGCGCGAAGTCGACAGCATCCTTCGCCATCACGCGGTAGGTGGTGAATTTGCCACCGGCAATCGAGACCAGGCCGGGAACCGGGGAGGCGACGGTGTGCTCGCGAGAGACCTTCGCCGACTGGGTGCCCTCTTTAGTGCCCGGCTGCAGCAGCGGGCGCAGCCCCGCCCAGGTGCCCACGACGTCGGCGTGGCTGATCGGGTGGGCGAGAACTTTATTCGCTTCCGCGATGACATAGTCGATATCGGTAGCCGTAGACACCGGATTCATCAGATCTTCGGTCCATGGGGTGTCGGTCGTGCCGATGACCCAGTAGCGCGACCACGGGATGACGAACAGCACACTCTTGGAGGTTTGTAGGATGAGCCCGGCCTTGCCGGAAATCCGGTCACGAGGCACGACGATATGGATGCCCTTCGACGCCAACACCCGTAGGCCACCATCTTCACCGGCGAGCGCCTGCGACTCCTCCGTCCATACGCCCGTCGAGCTGATCACAGACTTCGCCCTGACGGGGAATGATCGGCCGGTCTCCAGGTCGGTGAGAACCGCACCATCGACGTGCCCCGCCGCATTCTTGGTGAGTTCGACGACCTGGGTGCGCGACGCGGCGTGTGCCCCACGCCCGGTTGCGGTGCGCATCACAGTCAACACGAATCTGGCGTCGTCGACATTTGCGTCCCAGTATTCGATCGCTCCGACCGCAGCGTTCTTCGCGAGATCGGGGAACGTTTCAGTCAGCGCTCGACGTGACAGGTGGCGGTGAAACGGCAGGGCACGCTTGCCTTTGCGAACACTCGCCAGCAGGTCATAGAGCAGGATGCCGGCCCCGACAAAGGCGCGCTCGAATACGCGATGGCGCAGCGGGTAGAGGAACGGCAGTGGACGAACGAGGTGCGGGGCGATGTCGGTGAGCAGGAG
The DNA here is from genome assembly GCF_031364185.1 of Salinibacterium sp. NCBI lineage: Bacteria > Bacillati > Actinomycetota > Actinomycetes > Micrococcales > Microbacteriaceae > Salinibacterium > Salinibacterium sp. The sequence continues at coordinate 20,819 of NZ_JANLVV010000013.1, forward strand.
ATCGCGCTCCTTGAGCGCCTCAAGCACCAGTTTGAAATCGAGCATCTGGAGATAGCGCAGGCCGCCGTGCACCAGTTTGCTGGAGCGACTGGAGGTGCCCGATGACCAGTCCTGCGCCTCGACCACGGCCACAGAGAGTCCGCGGCTCACGGCGTCGAGCGCGATTCCCGCTCCCGTGACTCCCCCGCCGATGACGAGGATGTCGAGTTCCTCGCCGGGGGTGACGCTGGCAGCCAGACGGTCGAGTGCCCGTTCGCGCGACCCGCGGGTGAGGCGGCTGTCGGTCATGGCTGCTCCTGGCTCTCGGTTCTCAGTGCTTCGCAATCTCGGGGCGTCACATTCGGCGCCGTTCAGCAGCGTATTACGCTGGTGCCACTGCTTGGCAAACTGAGCAGCCAACTTGCACGTACGTGCAGAATGGATGTCATGGATCGCGAAGAGACATTGCTGGCCGCCTCCTCCATGTATTACCTCCAGGACATCAAGATGGAGACCATCGCAAGCAGGCTGCATATGTCCCGGTCAAGTGTGTCTCGCCTGCTCAAGCAGGCCAGGGCGAGCGGGCTGGTAGAGATCACGTTGAGGCCGACACCCAGCCGGGGGCCAGGGGTCGGCCAGTACATCTCAAGCCAGTTCGATGTCGAGGTGTTCGTCGTGCCGGTCGTCGACTCGGCGTCAGTGGCCGAACGGCTGGAGCAGGTTGCGCTCACCGCCGCCAGGATGCTGACCGGGTGGTTTGATTCAGACATGGTGCTCGGGGTCGCCTGGGGAACCACACTGGGTGCAATTTCCCAGCATTTAGGCAGGAAACCGACGCGGGGAAGCTCTATTGTGCAACTCAACGGCGCGGCCAATAACCGCACCTCCGGCGCGGAGTATGTCGGCAGCCTCATCTCGCGCTTCGGGGACGCCTTCGACGCCAGCGTGCACCTGTTCCCCGTGCCGGCCTTCTTCGACTACGCCGCGACTCGAAAGGCGATGTGGTGCGAACGCTCAGTGGCTCGCGTACTGGACGTCCAGCGCAAGGCCGACATCGTGTTGTTCTCCATTGGAGCCGTCACCGGGGAGGTGCCCAGCCACGTCTACTCAGCGGGATACCTCGAACCCGAGGACATCGACATACTTGAAGCCGAGGGTGTCGTGGGTGACGTGTGCACTGTTTTCCTCCGGGCCGACGGAACTTATGAAGACCTCTCATTGAACGAACGTGCAACCGGGCCGACTCCCGCCGAACTTCGCCGGGTGCCGCGTCGAGTGTGTGCTGTCGCGGGTGACAGTAAGGTCATCCCGTTGCTGGCGGCACTGCGCGCCGGAGTGATCACGCACCTTGTCGTGGACGAGCTGACGGCGACCAGGCTTGTCGAATTGGATGCCGCGAGCTGAAAGGCGCCCCGAATACCTCGACTGGCACGCTTCGCCAGGCCCGGCGTCAGAACCGTCGTCAGAGCCGCGCGAGCAGCTCGATGTCCTGCAGGAACTCCGCCGCGACATCCCGAGACACCGTGGCTCGAGTTGCCGTGATCGCCTCCAGATAGTCGAGGGTCACCGGCCCCGTGACCGTGGCGCCGGAGTCATCCGGATAGAAGGTCTTTTCGAGTGCACTCTGGGAAGCCTTGCGGGCCGAGAACTCGATGTCGGCGGGGGAGAACCCGTCCGTGCGCGCCACAAGGGCGCCGAGATCGATCTGCGACGCCGCACTCGCCGGGATGTAGCGCTCCCAGATCGATCTGCGCGCCGCCTCGTCGGGCAACCCGATGGGAATCACGTAGTCGAACCTGCCGTGGCGCAGGAACGCCGAGTCGAGGGCCCGGATGAAGTTGGTCGCACACACGAGCAGGCGATCCGGCTGTTCCCGGAACGCCGGGATGATCTTCAACAGCTCGTTGGTGACGCCCTGCAGGGGCGACGGCGGCTCGCCGCTGCGCTGCGCGGCGATCTCCTCGACCTCATCGATGAACACGACGGCGTGTTCAAGGTCGGCGATCTTGAGGAAGGTTTCTCGAAGAGCCCCGGCCAGTCCCTTCGGATCGACCGCAAGCCGCGAGGGGAACACCTCGATGAACGACCACTCCAGGCGGGACGCGATCGCCCGGGCGAAGGTCGTCTTGCCCGTGCCGGGAGGTCCGAACAGCATCACCGCACGCGGCGGCACTACCCCATAGCTCTCGGCGAGGTCTGGTTTGGAGAGCGGCATCACGAGTCGCCGTTCCAGCAGTTCCTTCTCCTTCGCCATGCCCCCGATCTCGTCCCACAGCCCCCGAGCCATCAATCGCCCGCCGACCTCGGAAAGCACACTGAGCTCCTTGCGCTGAACGGGGATCTCGCGCTCGAAGTAGCGCAGGTTCTTCTTGACCTCGAAGCCCTGATCGACGAAAGCATCCACTCGCATGGCCGTATCAGGCAGCAGCGCGGAGAGCTTCGAGAGACCGTACGGCGCCATTTTGCGCTCAAGCGCGCCCAGTAAAGCGCGGCCGACACCCTTCTCCTGCCAGGCCGGCGTGGTCGACAGAAATACGATCCAGCCCTGGGCGTGCGCGGCTCGACCCACGGCGGCACCAATCACCATGTCATCGTGGATGGCCACGACGGCGTGATCTTCCTGGCACGAGGCCAGCACCTCGGACAGGCCGTAGACGGGCTCGGCGGGCGAGTCTCGCATCTCCTCCCACAGGTGCAGGATGCCTTCGACATCTTCGGGATGGAAGTCTCTGACACGAAATGACGGCATTGCAACCTTCTCTCACTCACCCACACGACTCGGCTACCGGTCAGCCATGATCATGGCCATAACCAGGGCAGACTTTCGGTAGCCGGTGGGCTGGCCAAAAATTTCGACGCACCGAGTGAGAGGCGACGCTGCCTCTGCAGTCTTACACACTCCTGCGCCGCGCGGTCGGCGATTTTGCAACGTGGATGCTGGCACTCAGGTGTCCGCTGGGGAGAACTCTTACGGTGCGAACGTTCGCTTCGGTCGAGGCGCTCAGTGCTCGTCGGCAGAGTCGGCGGCCCTGAGGTCGTCGAACTTCGCCGCCATCGTTGGGTTACCTCGCGTCAACTTCTTGATCGTGACATCTTGCGCCTTATCGTTGGCGAGCCTGAGATTGCGGTTGGTGCCGAGCAGTGCCTCTTTCGTTTTCTGCAGGTGATCGATCGACTTATCGATCTCGTCGATCGCCGTCTGGAAGCGCCTGGTGGCGAGGTCGAAGTTTCTTGCGAACCCAGACTTGAAATCCTCAAGTTCGTCTTCGAAGTTCGTGATATCGATGTTCTGCGACCTGACGAGTGCAAGCTCCGACTTGTACTTCAGCGAGTTCAGCGCGGCGTTTCGCAGCACCGTGATGATCGGGATGAAGAACTGCGGGCGCACGACATACATCTTCGGATAGCGGTGAGACACATCCACGATCCCCGTGTTGTAGAGCTCGCTTTCGGGTTCGAGAAGCGAGACCAGCACCGCGTATTCGCAGCCCTTCTCACTGCGGTCTTTATCGAGCTCCTTCAGGAAGTCCTCGTTCTTATGCTTCGTCGCGGTGGTGTCGTTCTCGTTTTTCATCTCGAACATGATGGAGACAATCTCGGTACCGGCGTCATCGGAATCACGGAGGATGTAGTCGCCCTTGCTCCCGGTTCGCGCGTCGTTATCCTTCTCGAAGTACGCCCGCGGAAACGCGGTGGCCCGAATGCGGTTGAACTCGGTGTCACAGTGCTGCTCAAGGGTTTCGCCGACCATCTTGGTCGACAACCGCGCTTTCAGGTCGCGCAGACGCTCAATCGCATCATCGCGATCTTTGATCTGAGTCTCAAATTTGTCTTTCAGTGACTTTTCGGAGAGCTGCTTCTCAAGCTCCATCCGCTCCAGCCCGTTCCTCAGTTCGTCGCGCTCCTTCTCGACCGAACCGACCGCCTCGGTTATTGCAAGCTTCTGCTCAACCTCGATTGCCGCGAGCTTCGCAGTCAGCCCCTGGATCTCTGCGTCTTTCGCCCCGGCAGTCTTCTGCAGCTCGTTCATGAGCTTCGCCTCGGCAAGCTCTGCGGCGGTCTGCTTATCCCGCTTGGCCTGCTCGAGCTCATTCGCAAGCGCGACGCGCTGCTTCTCCACAACGGCGAGAGCCTCGGTCACGGCGAGCTTCTGAGCAACGTCGCCAGCATCGAGCTTCGACGTCAGCTTCTGAATCTCGGCGTCCTTGGCCGCGACAGCCGTCTGCAGCTCGCCGGCCGCCTTCATCTCCGAGAGCTCTACAGCCTTCTGCTTGTCCTGTTCGGCCAGCTCGAGGCGCTCATGCAGCTGCTGCTCGAACTCGCTATCGCGGACCTGCTTGACGATGTCGGCATAGCCGGCCTCGTCGATGGTAAAGGCCTTGCCACAGTGTGGGCAGACAATCTCATGCATCCCTGCAGCCCCCTTTCCCCACGCTTGCTCACACGATACTGGCCAGGTGCGACAGAGGACCTTTATCCGGGCTGGACCGCGAGTCGGTTTCGCCCACGGTAGGGAATTTTCTTGGACTCAGCGCGGCATCCTGACAGGTATGCGACTAAGGGCGCATCACTAATTCGGCAGCCCAACGACCAGCCATGCGAAAACGCTAACACTGATCGCGATCAGCACCGGATGAGCCCACCCCGCACGCCGGCAGTGAAAGGCGGCCAGCCAGTACACGACCGATACCGCGATCATTGCGACTGTGATCACCCGGATGAGCAGGTCAGGACTTTCCCCCACCACGATCGCACCAATCTGGTAGAAGGCGATGACACCCCATGGCACGATCCCGACCGCAGCCCCCAGCGCGAACGGCCACCGGCTGGCGCCCACGCGCTCATGCAGCACGAGAAACAGGCTCGCCCCGGCAGTGAGCGCGTAGAGCGCGACGAGGGTTGCGACATCCCGGATTCCATTGAGTTGCGCCAGAAGGAACACCGTCACGCCAGACACCTGCGACCATTCGACCCATCTGATCACCGGGGTCGGCCACAGCACTGCGGCCCCCTGGCAGAGCGCGGCGAACGCGAGCAACACGACAACTGCGGTGCCGAGGTTAACCGCCGTCAGGGTAATGCCGCCGCTCAGGTCGGCCGTGACAGGAAGCAGCAACGGTCGCATGTTCGCAACGATCAGTCCCGCGATGACGGCCTCGGCCGCCAAAAAGCCTGCGGCTGCGGAAGGGATGACTCGAGACGTCATGCGCCCAGCGTAGGGCAGTCGAAATCCGTGCCGTTAGCGAACTGTGGTGGACCCTAG
>NZ_JANLVV010000014.1:0-2556 GCF_031364185.1 Salinibacterium sp.
CCCCCAAGTACGGCTGGACTGACGTGGCCCGCTTCTCTGCCCTCGGCATCCCGGCCGTGAACTACGGCCCCGGCGACCCGCTCAAGGCCCACGCCGACGACGAGCGGGTGGCCGTCAGCGAGATACTGGAGTGCGAGCGAGGGTTGCGTGCGTGGCTGAGCGCGGGGTGAGCCTCGGGGCTCGCCGCAACCTCAGGGTTCGCTATCGGCTCACGCCGTGGTGGGCCAAAGTTCTCGTCGCTTTCGTCGCCTCCCGCGTGGTCACTACGGCCATCCTGCTGTCGTTCGCCGCCCGGCAGGGGCCGAACGCCTGGACGCCCGCGCATCCGGACTATTTCGATTTCGCCGCCATCTGGGATGGCCACTGGTACTACATCATCGCGGCCGTCGGCTACCCGTCGACCCTGCCGGTGACCGCAGACGGCCAGGTCGGCGAAAGCGCCTGGGCGTTCATGCCCGCCTACCCGGCGATCGTGCGGGTGTTCATGCTGCTGACCGGCCAGGGTTTTCCCGTGGTTTCGGTGTTCGTGTCTGTGGCGTTCGCGCTGGCCGCCGCGCTGATGTTCTACAGGCTCATGCACCTCGTGTTGCCCGCGAGCACGGCGCTGTTCGCGGTGGTGCTGTTCTGCGTCGCCCCGCTGTCGCCGATCCTGCAGGTGTCATACGCGGAGTCGATGCATGCGTTCCTGTTGGCTCTCGCGCTCTACCTCCTGGTGAGACGCCGCTATTGGATGCTGATCCCGGTAGTCGCCGTCATGTCGCTCACCCGTCCCAGCGGCCTGGCGTTCGCCCTGGCGATGCTGCTGCACGTCGCACACCGGTGGTGGGTGCAGCGACCCTCGGCACGTTCACGGCAGGTGTTCCCGGTGCGTGAGCGCGTGGCATCCATCACCGTAGGGCTGTTCAGTGCCGTCATGGGCGTCGCCTGGCTGCTGGTCGCGGCGGTCGTCACCGGCTCACTCACCGCCTACACCGACACCGAGATCGCCTGGCGCTCGGCCTACATCGGCCATGGCGAACTGGTGCCGTTCACTTCGTGGCTCAGCGCCACGGAATTTTGGGCGCCCTGGTTCAGGATGCCGCAGCCGCTGCTGCTCGCACTGCTGGTGCTTATCGTCGCAGGCTTCTTCGCCGCGCTCCTCACCCCGTGGGCACGCCGACTCGGCACCGACATGCGGTTCTGGATCGCAAGTTACGCGCTGTACCTGCTGGCCGTGTTCTTCCCGCAGTCGAGTCTGTTCCGCCTGCTGGTGCCGCTCTTTCCGGCACTCGGGGTGCTGGCCATCCCGAAATCGCCGGTGTACCGCGTGGTCATCGTCGCGCTGTGCATCGCGGGCCAGTGGGCGTGGGTGCAGCTTGGTTGGTGGGTCGACGGTTACGACTGGACACCCCCGTAAAGTGGCGCCCGCCCATGCTCGTTTTCGGGATACGCGGGCAATGACCGATAATAGAAAAGTATCCGTGTGAAAGGGGAAACATCATGGCAGCCATGAAACCGAGGACCGGTGACGGGCCGATGGAGGCTGTCAAGGAAGGGCGCCTCATCATCGTTCGCGTTCCGCTCGAAGGCGGTGGCCGTCTTGTCGTGTCCGTCAATGATGCCGAAGCGAAAGAACTTCATGACGCACTCGCCGGAGTCGTTGCACCCGTCTAACCTCTCGCACCCGGCTCGACCGGTCTGGTGGGCTGGTGTCGTTCAGTCCGTCAGCTTGGTCAACTGAAGCAGGCCGTCGCCCACGGGTGACAGTGCACTGATCACTTCGACCGAGGTGGCGACCTCGTTCAGCAAAAGCCTGAAGTTCGACACCACTTCGTCGCGCTGGGCCGGGTCGGCCACTCGGCCCTTCCACAGGGCGTGTGCCACGACAACGGTGCCACCGCGGCGTGCCAAACGCAGGCCGTGTTCGACGTACTCGACGACGGACTGCGGGTCGCCGTCGATGAACACGAGGTCGTAGCTGGCCTCGTTCATGCGGGGAAGAACGTCGGATGCGCGCCCGCAGATCAGCCTGATCCGGTTGGCCGGGATGCCAGCATCGCCGAACACTTTGCGCGCCTGCTGCTGGTAGTCGAGCTCAGAGTCGATCGTGGTGAGTACGGCCTCGGGTGCTCCGTGCATAAGCCACAGGCCACTGACGCCCAGTCCGGTGCCGATCTCGATCATGTTGGTGGGCGCTGTGGCGGCCGCGATGACGGCGAGTTGCGCTCCCATCGAGGGGGTGATCGACTCGATGCCGAGCTCAAGGGAGTGCAGCCGGGCCGCCGCGATGTCGTCCCGTTCAACGGCGAATTCCTCGGTGAACTTCCAGCTCAGTAGCTTATCTGACACGTGTAACCCCTCACTTGCCCCACTCTAGGGTCAGACCGGGGTTGCGCCGGTTATCCTAAGCGAGTGTCTTTCGGTCTCACCTTCGACAAACTCCTGGTAATCGGGATTATTGCCGTCTTCCTGCTCGGCCCCGAACGCCTGCCCTATTACGCGTCGCAACTGGCCAGACTGGTCAAATCCGTGCGCGGACTGGCCGATGGCGCCAAGGAGCGCATGCGCGAAGAGATG
>NZ_JANLVV010000032.1:0-6300 GCF_031364185.1 Salinibacterium sp.
GTGGTGGGGGTGCTGGGGGTGCAAATGTTTTTTGCGGCCCGGGGCGCCCCGGTGGTTTTTTCTTCGCCCCCGCTCTAATGCGTCGAACGACTCTGCGACGATCTTATCGTGATTGCGGATGGCGTCATCCGCGCGACCGGATCTCGCGAGGGACTCCGCGCCCAGCACTCCTTGCCGCGCTTCGACCTGCAGCTCGCGGGTGACGCGGGCTGGCTGCGCAGCGAGCCCGGCGTCACCGTGGTCGATTTCGACGGTGGATTCGCGCGGTTCGATGTCGACACTGACGCGACCTCACAGCGAGTGCTCGAGAAGGCACTCGCCACCGGCACCGTGAAACGGTTCTCTCCCGTCGTTCCCTCACTCTCACAGATTTTCACGGAGGTAATCCAGTGACCGCCTATCAGACGCCCGGGGCAATGCAGGCAACCTGGCTCGTTGCCGAGCGGGAGGTGAGGATGAAGCTTCGCAGCAGGTCCTTCCTCATTTCCACCGCGATCACCATGCTGGCAATCCTTCTCGGAATCGTAATTGGCGGGATCGTGGGGGCCAATCCCACCCAGCCGAAGATCGCCGCCGTGGGCAGCGCAATCGCGGTGGTGACGGAGACCGGCGCCTTCGATGTGGTCGAAGCGGCCACGGTCGCCGAGGCCGAAGACCTGGTCAGGTCGGAGACAGTCGAGGCAGCGGTCGTGCCGGGCTCCGGAGGGTCAGGCTCAGATGCAGCAGTTTCGGGCATCAAGGTCATCGGCCTCGACTCGGCCCCCAACAACGTGATCGCGGCGCTCAGCCAGGCACCCGAGGTCACGTTACTCGAGCCGTCCGACCAGGACGCGGGCATCCTTTACCTCGTCGCCATCGGGTTCGGGCTGGTGTTCTTCATGTCTGCCCTCACTTTCGGGCTTACCATCGCGCAGAGCGTGGTGGAAGAGAAGCAGACCCGCATCGTCGAAATCCTGATGTCGACAGTGCCGGTGCGGGTGCTGCTCGCCGGCAAGATCGTCGGCAACAGCATCCTCGCGTTCGGTCAGATCCTGCTGATCGCCCTCGTCGCCGGGGTTGGGCTGCTCGTTACCGGCCAGGACATCCTGCTCGCCGACATCGGTCCGTCGCTGGTGTGGTTCGTGGTCTTCTTCGCCTTCGGTTTCGTGCTGCTTTCGTCACTGTTCGCGGCGGCGGCGGCGCTGGTGTCACGTCAGGAGGACATGGGCACCGTGACATCCCCCATCATGATGCTCGTGATGATTCCCTATTTTCTGGTGATCCTGTTCTTCGACAACCCGCTGGTGCTCGGAATCATGTCGTACGTGCCGTTCTCGGCGCCGGTGGGCATGACGATGCGCGTGTTCCTCGGCACGGCCGAATGGTGGGAGCCGTTGCTCTCGCTGGGAATCCTCGCCGCTGCCACCGTCGGCTTCGTCGCGATTGGCTCGCGAATCTACGCCAATGGACTGCTCAGGATGGGCACGCGAATGAAGCTCGCCGAGGCGCTGAAAGGCTGAGTAGGGCGAAGCACCGCGAGCGCGGTCATTCGTCGCGACCGCGCTTGTGCGCACAACGGCGGTCGCGCCGAACGGCCGCGCTCGACCGTGCTAGCTACTTCTTCCAGACCTGCACCACCGAGGGCCGCGGCAGGGCGGCGGCTCCCTTCGCGGGCCTTGTGCCGGGAGTGACGTAATCCGGGAACAGGGAGTTCGGGGCATCCCACGTGCCATCCTCGCCGGGGTGCTGCACGGCGACGTAGACCATGCCATTTCGCGAGTGGATGACCGGGCCACAGGTTTCCGCATCGCGAGGTACCGACAGAAACTGTTGCACGTGCCCGCGCTCGGGCCCCTCGAGCGGAACCTTGAACAGGCCGTCGCAGTAGCCGATGGTGGAGGGAGCTCCGTCGGTGGAGATCCACAGGTTTCCCTCCTCATCGAAGGCCACGTTGTCTGGGCAGGAGATTGGCGAGACCTGCTCGGGCGGGAAGCCCGCGAAGTAGGTCGAGCCGTTGGTCGCCGGGTCACCGCAGACCAGCAGGATGCTCCAGCCGAAGGTCGTGGCCGTGGCATCCCCACCGTCTTCGGTGATCTCGATCACGTGGCCGTCGCGATTGAGGTTGCGGGGGTTCGATTCGGTGGCCGCTTCCTTACCCGGCTTCCCACGGTCTGAGTTGTTCGTGCAGGCGACGTAGATTTTGCCCGTGGCAAGGTTGGGCTGTACATCCTCGCAGCGGTCCATCTTCGTGGCGCCGACGGCGTCGGCCGCGAGTCGGGTGTGCACCAGAGCCTCCTCCGTGCTGAAGCCGGCCACCTGGCTGACCCCATCGATGACCAGCGGAATCCAGGTTCCAGTGCCATCGAACATCCCGTCGGCCGGCAGTTGGCCGGTACCGGTGATCTCTGGCGCCGGCGAGTTGCCCGAGAACTGTGCCACATACAGGCTGCCGCGGGTGAGCAGAGTCTTATTGGCCGCACGGGCAGCGCCAGACTTTGCGGGGTCGAAGGTGTCGGCGGAAACGAACTTGTAGAGGTAGTCGAACCGCTCATCGTCGCCCATATACGCTGCGACGTGACCGGTTGCGCCCACGATGACGTTGGCGCCCTCGTGCTTGAGTCTGCCAAGCGCGGTGTGTTTGACGGGCGCCTCGTCCGGAGACTGCGGGTCGAGCTCGACGATCCACCCGAAGCGGTTGGGCTCGTTCTCGTAGCCGGGCGTGCGGGCGTCAAAACGCGGGTCGACGCGCTCCCACAGACGTCCCGTTTCCTTGTCGGCGAGACCGTACCGTTGCTCGGCCGCCGTCGTGCCCGCCGATCGGAAATAGCCGTTGAAGTTCTCCTCACCCGAGAGCACGGTGCCCCAGGGGGTCGTGCCGCCGGCGCAGTTGCCGAGCGTTCCGAGGATGGTGGTGCCCTCCGGGTCGTCTGTGGTCTGAAGCAGTGCAGACCCGGCTGCGGGGCCCGAGACCGAGAAGGGGGTGGATGCCGTGATGCGGCGATTGCGACGGCGTTCGGCTCGGTAGGTCCATGGACGGCCCGGGTACATCCTGCGCAATTCCACCACAGACATCCCGTGGGCCATCATGGCGATGCGGCGCTGCTCATCGGCCTCCTCCTCGGTGGCGGCGGGCGGGAACATGATGTCTTCATTGGTGTACTCGTGGTTGGCAACCAAAAGGCCCGTGAATGCATTCTGTTCGAGGATGTCGAGATAGTCGTTGTTGTAGCCGAACTGGCGCGACTGTGCTTCCGCAGATTGTGCGGCCGGGTCGAAACGGTCGCCTCGCGACATGATGGGGTCGCCCCAACGAATGATGGGCCTCCAGGTGAACCCCTCCGGCACGATGAACTGGTCGGTCGCGGCCGGGATCGAGGATATCGGAGTGAATGCAAGCCCCCTGGATCCGGCCGGGGTTGTCGCGCTGGCGGGTGCTGCCGACTCCAGGGTGCCGCCGATCACGATGGCGGCGGCGCCGATCCCCGCGGCGATGAGCACTGCGCGGCGCGACAGGGCGACGCCGGCAATGTCACGGAAGTAGTCGTTCTCACTCGTGTTGGGAGCCGGGTGGAAGCAGGCACTGGCACACTTCAGTTGGCAGGTCACGGCACTGCGCTTGCCAGCGGTATGCCCCTGCATGGGCAGCAGCGGAATCAGTGGTCGCGCTGCTGTCGGTCGTTCGGGTGTGAGCGTCATCTCGGGGCTCCTCTGGTTCGTCCGCATGGGGTCTCAGCTACCCCTAAACGAGGGATAGACCAACCATCCCAGTACCGCTCGGAAGCCGCGCGAAGCGAAGATGACATACGGATGAACCGTAGGTGAACTGACGCGGGATTCCCCGTGCGCTAACGGCCTCCTGCGTCGACGATGGCGTCGAACACCCGCTCGGGCTCCTCGGCAATTCGGTTGAGCACGTACAGCCACCATTCGCCTCCGAAAGCCACGTACTCCCGTGTGCGCAACCCTGCGCGATGGAGCTTATCGAGTGCGGCAGTTCCGAGCCCGAGCAGCATCTCGAATTCCACCTCCCCACCTACCAGCTGTGCCCCATGGCGATCACGGATCTTCTCGATCAGCGTCAGATCGTGAGTAGCGATCGAGACCGGATGCCCCGATTCAATGAGCCGCTTCGCCAGACCGAGGTACGCCTCATGCAGTTCCGTGCTGTCGCGAGCGTACGCGTCACTCTCCGACTCAAGGAACGCTCCTTTCACCAGGCGAATCATCCCGGGGCGCTCAAGAACGCGATCAAGATCCCTGGGCGTGCGGTGCAGTCTCGCCTGCAGTGTGATCCCGACATGGGGATAGTCGGCAGAGAGCTGGTCATAGGTGTCGAGGATGAGGTCTGTGCGGCTCGAGCCTTCCGCAGAGATCATCAGCGCAGTGGGGAGCGGTGCCGTAGGGAGCGGTGCCGTCGCAGCAGCCATCCGGCGGGCGTTTGCCAGGCCGAGCGCGGGATCAACCAGCGAGCCAACGTGGGTCAGGTCGAATGAGACCGTGCTGGACAATTCGAAATTGGGCAGCCCGGTATTGGGCAGCCCGGTATTGGGCAGCACAACACTGCCGATCGCCTCGATCAGTCGGAGGAACACTTCGGTCTCGGCCTCGGCCCTGGCTGCATCACGGACACTTTCGCCCGTGTATTCCAAGCTGACGTTGTGGCCCCGAGCGACGCTTGCGTGAGCGGCATCCAGCGCCTCCCCGATGGTGTCGCCGGCCATGTACCGGCGAGCGATACGGGCCGCTACGGATGCCAGGGCAGGGGAGCCCATCACGGCACTCTTCAGCCGCTCATCCAGCGCCCAGGTGCGAAGGATGTTCGCAGCATCGGTAGTCGTGAGTTGCGGTGAGTCAACCATTCGATGACCCTACGTCATCGACGTAATGCCGTCGAGGTGGCATCGTCTCGCCAACATGGGCGTCAGCCACGGCAGGCTCTCAGCGGCAGCAGGCGCTCAGCGGCGCGGCGATCCCCACCGCACGCCAAGCCGGGCACAGTGGCGAGCTACCCATGTTGTGAATGTTTCAAGGGGACCCCGACGCCTGATCGCTGCCAGAATGGCCCCGATCGCGAGGACTCCGGCGATGTGGATGCCGAGAATACCGAGGCCGTTAAACCACCATTCCGGTTCAGAAAGGTCGAAGAATGTCATGCTGACAATCGTGGTCATTATCGTGGCGAGGACGTGGACGGAGTAAATAGTGAGGGGCGCGGCGCCCGCCGTGGCGATCGGGCGCAGCATGAGGGGTAGCGGATGGGAAAGCCGTTGCGTCGTGAGCAACAACACTCCCAGGATGACGAGGGAGACACCGAGGGTGCGAACGATGTCACCCACCGAGCCGGTATGAGGTGTGGCGTTGACAACGGCTACCCACCCGGAGCCCACCGGCCCACCGAAGCCTTCGACGAGCAGCGTCCTTACTAGGTCAGGGCTGAGCGCACTGGCATCCACTAGTTGACCGATGACAAAACCGCGGGACAGGGCGTCGATGAGCGTCGCGATTGCCGCCATCACGGCGCCCGCGATGGTCATCCGAATGGCAAACCTGGAAGCGCGCCCCTCGGCGGTTGCTGCAAGCACAAGCTTGCCGACCGCCATCCCCACCAGAACGTAGACCAGCCACGTCACCACCGGGTACGTGCCTGTGAAGAACACCGAGTACAGGAATTCGAACGGACCCGCAAGCGACAACTCTCCTATCGTGTCGAGATCGGCTGCTGCCCGCACGGCGAGGTTCAGGAAGGGTCCAGTGAGAGCGAGCGCCCCCGCGACGATGATCAATGCCCGGGCCGGAACCCTAAGAAACGGCGAGGCACAGATCAAGGCGACACCGAAGTACACCAGCACCACCACCACCAAGCCCGGTGGAAGGCTCAGCACAACTCCGATCAGGGCAACGATCACACCCCGGCCGACCAGCGAGAGCGCGGCCGCCAGGTGTTGCCCGTCGGTGGCGAATCGTCGGGTAGACAACACTGCACTCACGCCGCCGATCAGGGCGAACAGGGTCGACGGAAATCCGTAGATCGGCTCCACCAGCCCATTCATCGGCGGAAGAAACAAGAGGTGCGTGGCGATCATGCCCACGATCGCCAAGAATCGTGCAAGGTCTACGGCGACAATTCGGGCGGGACTGTTCAAGCCGATGAACGCGGTCGCCGTTGCCGGTTCCACCGAGACGCTGGCGCCGTCGGCCGCCTCGATGGCGCCGTGGTGCTCGCTAGGACCACGTACTTCCATGCTGTTTCTCTCCTTCATAAACTGAACTATATCGAGATCGGCCCCGAGGAGAAATGGAGCTAAACCCCGGGTCTTCGTG
>NZ_JANLVV010000108.1:0-1565 GCF_031364185.1 Salinibacterium sp.
ATCCTCGGCCTCGAGTTGGCCCACGGCGGCCACCTCACCCACGGGATGCGCCTCAACTTCTCGGGCAAACTCTACGAGGCCCACGCCTATGGCGTCGACCCGCAGAGCTACCTGATCGACATGGATGCGGTGCGCGAGAAAGCGCTCGAGGTCAGGCCCCATGTGCTCATCGCCGGCTGGTCCGCCTACCCCCGCCAGCTCGACTTCGCGGCCTATCGTGCCATCGCCGATGAGGTGGGAGCGAAACTCTGGGTCGACATGGCCCACTTCTCCGGGTTGGTCGCGGCCAAGCTGCATCCGTCACCGGTGCCGTATGCCGACGTCGTGTCATCCACTGTCCATAAAACACTCGGCGGGCCCAGGGCTGGGTTCATCATGACCAACGACCTCGAGCTGCAGAAGAAGATCAACTCGAACGTGTTCCCCGGCCAGCAGGGTGGGCCGCTGATGCATGTGATCGCCGCGAAGGCGACGGCGTTCAAGCTCGCGGCCGAACCCGAATTCGTCGAGCGCCAGGAGCGCACCATTCGCGGCGCGCAGATCCTGGCCGAACGGTTGACCGCGCCCGACGCGGTTGCCGCGGGCATTGACGTGCTCACCGGCGGCACCGAGGTGCACCTCGTGCTCGTCGACCTGCGCAAGGCGCCCATCCACGGCCAGGAGGCGGAAGACCTCCTGCACGAGGTCGGCATCACTGTGAACCGCAACGCGGTGCCGTTTGACCCGCGCCCGCCGATGACCCCGTCCGGGCTCCGCATCGGCACCCCGGCTCTCGCGACCCGTGGATTCGGCGACGCCGAGTTCACGGAGGTTGCCGACATCATCGCCGAAGCCCTGAAGCCGACTCCGGATGTCGCTGCCCTTCGCTCGCGCGTCCTGGCGCTGACCGACGGCTACCCCCTGTACCCGGGCCTCGTCAGCCCGGGAAGCTGGGTATGACGGTCGCCGTCCGCGCTGGATGCTCGCGAGGTGCGGTAAAAGCACCTTCGGGATTTCCCGGAACGTACATTCGCCGCATCTCACGGCAGGCTGGCGCATGACGGCACTTAGGCTCGACGGGGTTGCCACTGCCTCCGCCATTAAAGGCGAACTTGCTGAGCGGATTGCGGCGCTCAGGGCGCGCGGCATCACACCCGGGCTCGGCACCCTGCTCGTGGGCAGCGACCCTGGATCACTCTCCTATGTGGCGGGCAAGCACCGCGATTGCGCCGAGGTGGGCATCGAGTCGATCCGCGTCGATTTGCCCGCCACGGCATCCACCGATGACGTGCGAGCCGCGATCGCCGACCTGAACGCGAACTCCGCTGTGACCGGCTACATCATCCAATTGCCGCTGCCGCCAGCGCTCAACGAGAACACGATGCTCGAGTTGATGGATCCGGATAAGGATGCCGACGGCCTGCATCCGACCAACCTCGGGCGGCTGGTACTCGGGGTCGCCGGCGAGATCACGTCACCGCTGCCCTGCACCCCCGCCGGGATCATCGAGATGCTGCAGCGCTACGGCGTGCCCATCTCGGGTCGCCATGTGGTGGTCGTCGGCCGCGGCCTGACCGTGGGCCGGC
>NZ_JANLVV010000174.1:0-6453 GCF_031364185.1 Salinibacterium sp.
GCAAGGCTCGCCAGGATCGCCGCCTTCTGGGCGGCATCAAAACCCTCGACATCTGCGGTCGGATCCGCTTCGGCGTAGCCGAGCCTGGTCGCCTCGGCCAGCGCACTCTCGAGCGAATCACCCTCGATGTCCATGCGATCCAGGATGTAGTTCGTCGTGCCATTGACGATCCCGAGGATGCGGATCACCCGGTCGCCGGCGAGGCTGTCACGCAGCGGGCGGATGATCGGGATGGCTCCGCCCACCGCCGCTTCGTAGTACAACTGGGCACCGACCTGCTCTGCGGCCTCAAACAGCTCGGGGCCGTGGGTGGCCAGCAGTGCCTTATTGGCGGTGATGACATCGGCACCGGAGTGCAGGGCCTGCAGGATCAGCGTGCGAGCGGGCTCGAGGCCGCCCATGAGTTCGACGACAATGTCAGCGCCGAGGATCAGGGCCTCAGCGTCGGTGGTGAGCAGGTGCTTCGGGATGTCGGTGTCGCGTGGCGCATCCACGTTTCGAACCGCAATGCCCACCACTTCAAGGCCAGCGCCAGCGCGAGCGGCGAGCTCGTCGCCATGGGTAATGAGCAGGCTTGCCACCTGCGAGCCGACGCTGCCGCCCCCGAGGACGGCGACGCGCAGGTTGCGGTATTCGATCACGACTGGGCTCTCTTCACGACTGTGCTCCCTTGGCTGAACCAACACGAACGCCGGCATCCCTGCGGAGCAGGTCTTCTTCGGTCTCGCCGCGCACGATAATCCGTGCGAGCCCGTCGACCACGGCCACCACCGGCGGCCGGCCGAGATAGTTGTAATTGCTGGCCATCGCCCAACCGTAGGCGCCCGTCGCTGGCACACCCACCAGGTCTCCGGAGGCGACATCCCCGGGCAGGTAGTCGGCATGCACGACGATGTCACCAGACTCGCAGTGCTTCCCGGCAATCCGCACCAATTCCGCGGGGACGGTAGAGGATCGATTGGCCAAGCGCACCGAATACTCGGCCCGATACAGCGATGGCCGGATGTTGTCGCTCATGCCGCCATCCACGCTGACGTATTTACGCACCGCCGTGCCCGCCACGAGCACGTCCTTGATCGTCCCCACGGTGTAGAGCGTGGTCGTCGAAGGCCCGATGATGGAGCGACCAGGCTCAATCGCCACCACCGGGACGGGGATGCCGAGTTCGGCAGCGCCCTCGGAAACGATGTCGGCGAACCGAGCGGCGATCTCGTCGATAGAGAGCGGCTCATCGACGCTCGTGTACGCGATTCCGAATCCGCCGCCGAGATTCAGCTCGGGAACCGGGCCGTCGGCGAGCAGTTCCGCATGCAGCGCGAGCAGGCGTCGCGCGGCTTCGGCAAAGCCGCTGGACTCAAAGATCTGCGAGCCGATGTGCGAGTGCAGGCCGAGGAACTCCAGCGCGGGTTCGGCGCGAATGAGGGCGACGAGGGCTGCGGCATCCACGAGCGGAATTCCGAACTTCTGGTCTTCGCGCGCTGTCGCCAGGTATTCGTGAGTCGAGGCGTGCACTCCGCTATTGATGCGCAGACGCACGGACTGGCGGCGCCCGTGGTGCGCGGCGGCGGCGGCGACGCGCGCGATCTCGATCTCGCTGTCGATGACGATGGCGCCGATTCCGATGCTCACCGCCCGGTCGATCTCGGCCGGTGACTTATTGTTACCGTGCAGCCCCAGGTGTGCCGGGTCGACCCCGGCCGCCAACGCAACGGCGAGCTCACCGCCGCTGGCGACGTCGATGTTCAGGCCGGCCTCATTCATCCAACGGGCCACCTCGATGGACAGGAATGCCTTGCCCGCGTAGTAGACCTTCGCGCGCCCGCCTACCCTGGCAAACTCCCGGTCGAATGAGAGCCGGATGCCTCGGGCACGGCTCCTGGCGTCGGCTTCGTCGACCACGTAGACGGGGGTGCCGAACTGCGCTGCGATGGCAGAGGCGGAGACGCCGCCGATCACGAGCTCTCCGGAGAGATCGCGGAGGCTGTTGTGTGACCAGACCCGGGGCGCCAGCGCGTTGGCGTCGGACGGCACGGCAAGCCACGACGGGGCGAGTGGGTTGCTGGTCACGGGAAGCCTTAAGGGAGACGAACGGGCAGGGCACAGGGCTGCACTGACGGCATATTGAGCCTAGCGGGAGGAGTCTGGCGCGGATGTCAGTTGGGCCTGCCACCTCACGATGCCGGACACGAGCCCATCGTCGACAGGCCGGGGCCGCCCAGGGTGGCGCCGTCGCCCGTGATGGAGACGACCAGGTCCGTGCCGATCACCTTCACGTCGTCGATGGTGAGCGCCTGGGGCAGGAATCCTGCCACGCAGAACGTGCGCGAACTGAGCAGCCCGCCGGCCAGGTCGGAGACCCCGGGAATCGCCCGCAGGTCGGCCACCGAAATCTGTTGGTCTCCCAGAAGCACGGTGACCGGGTCGAAGCTGATGCCGCCCTGGTTGGCTGACGGCGCGAGATCGACTGCCACCGGCACCTTCGCGAGGAACAGATCAAAGTCTGTGGTGATCCTGATGAGCTTGTCGCGCAATTCGATCGACGTCAGGTCGATGCCACTGAGGTATCCGGAAAGCTTCTGCACGTTGGACTCATCCACCGTCACAGCGATGTCCATGGTGCCGAGCGGTTTCGTCGTGTCGATCGGCACCGCCGTGGCCATGATTTCTGCCTCCCCGGTGATCTCTCCGAGGGAGAACTTCGAGACGTGCACGCTGAGGTCGTCAATGCTGCCGGCGGCCGCCTGCACCAGGATGGAACCGTCGCCGAGATCGACGTCGACCTGGGCGGACGGATCGAGCTTCAGCGCCTGGACAATTTTCTCGCGCACGAGGCCGGTCGCGTACTGGCGCGCGAAGGCATCGACGACGAGGAAGACGATCAGCAGCACAACGACGACGATCACGAACGCAAGAAGAGGGCCCACCCAGCGGCGGCGTTTCTTCTTGGGCGGCTCGGGCGGTAATTCGATGACCAGGGTTTCGGCAGACGGCGGCTCGGGCCTCGGTACGATCGGCTCGGCCATCGGCTACATCCGCTCCGGCGCGCTAACCCCGAGCAGCCCGAGGCCGTTGCGAAGCACCTGCCCGACCGCATCGTTCAGCCAGAGGCGGGTGCGGTGCAGGTCAGAGACGGCGTCATCACCCAGCGGCGTCACCCGGCAGGCGTCGTACCAGCGGTGGTACGCGCCGGCCAGCTCTTCGCCATAGCGGGCGACGCGGTGCGGCTCACGAAGCTCGGCGGCCTGGCGGATCACCCTCGGGAATTCGGCGAGGACGCCCAACAGAATACTTTCACTCTCGTGCGACAGCAGACCGGCGTCGAATGCGCTGCGATCGACACCGGATGACGCGGCGTTTCGAGCGACCGAATTCGTCCTGGCGTGCGCGTACTGCACGTAGAAGACCGGGTTGTCGTTGGTTTTGCGACCCCAGAGGTCAAGATCGATATCGACCTGCGAGTCGATCGAGCTTCGCACCAGGGCGTAGCGACCGGCATCCACCCCGACCGCCTCGACTAGGTCTTCGAGAGTGACCACCGTGCCAGCGCGCTTGGACATGCGCACGGGCTCGCCGTCGCGCAGTAGATTCACCATCTGGCCGATGAGCAGTTCGAGGTTGACGTAGGGCTCGTCGCCAAATGCCTTCGTCATCGCCATCAGGCGCTTGACGTAGCCGTGGTGGTCGGCGCCGAGCACAATGATATTACGCTCGAATCCGCGCTCCCGCTTATTGAGGTAGTACGCGAGGTCACCCGAGATGTAGCCGAACTGGCCGTCGCTCTTGATGACCACGCGATCCTTATCGTCGCCGTAGTCGGTGGACCGGAACCAGGTCGCGCCATCCGCTTCATAGATGGCACCCAGTTCGCGCAGGCGCCCAATGGCCTTCTCGACTGCGCCACTCTCGTGCAAATCATTTTCATGGAAGTACACATCGAATGACACGCCGAACTCGTGCAGGGCCGCCTTGATGTCACCGAACATCAGCTCGACCCCGACAGACCTGAACAACTCCTGCTGCTCGTCGCGCGGGATCAACTCCAGCCGCCCCGGGTAGGTCGCAATCACCCTCGCGGCGATGTCGGAGATGTAGGCGCCGCCGTAGCCGTCGTCCGGTGCCGGCTCACCCAGGAACGAGGCGAGCAGGCTGCGCGCAAACCTGTCGATCTGGGCACCGTGGTCGTTGAAGTAGTACTCGCGGGTGACGATGCCACCCTGCCACTGAAAGATTCGGGCCAGGCTGTCACCCACCGCCGCCCAGCGCACGCCGCCGATGTGGATCGGCCCCGTCGGGTTCGCCGAGACGAACTCAAGGTTGATCGTGACCCCGCCGTACAGTTCGCCGCGACCGTAATCGTCACCCAGCTCGACGATTGCTTTCGCGAGCGCTCCGGCCGCGGCGGCATCCAGGGTGATGTTGATGAAACCAGGGCCGGCGACATCGACCGACGCCACTCCCGCCAGCTTCGCGGCCTGCACGGCGATCTCGTCGGCGAGTTCACGAGGGTTGGCACCAAGTGATTTCGCCAGCTTCATGGCGATATTGGATGCCCAGTCGCCGTGCTCGCGATTGCGTGGGCGCTCCAGCAGCAGATCGCCGACAGCCAGCACCGCCGTGCCTCCCCGACGCTCGGAAATCTCCGTCACAACGGTCAACAGGGAGGCGGAGAGATCGGCGGGGTTCACGAGAATTGAGTTTAGCTGGGGCACAATGGGGCCATGCCCGCTCGCCGCCCACTTCTGCTCGCCGTTCCCCTGCTCACGTCAGCCCTGCTCCTGGCAGCCTGCGTGCCCACTGCGGCACCGGATGCTACGTCAACACCGACCTCGACCTCCACGGGCAAGCCCACCTCCGGTGCGTCACCATCGGCGACACCGGCGCCCGATGCCTCACCCGCCGCCGAGACCGGGATCCCCGTCGGCATCGGGTGCAACGAACTCATCACCCCACAGCAGATCTACGACTACAACCCCAACTTCGGTCTCGCCGCCGACTTCGTTCCTGAGGCCGGCACCCTGGCGGCCCAGGCGGTCGCCGCCAGCGGGCTGGCCTGCCGGTGGACGAACCAGACCAGCGGAGACACCATCGACGTCTCGGTCGCGCACCTGGACTCCGCGTCCACCGCACGTCGGCGCGCCGAACTCGCGGCCACCAGCACGTCGGTCAGCGCCTATGGCCCAGACGGATACTTCGACCAGGGCGACCTGGCTTCGGCCGCACAGGCGTTTGCCGGCGAATTCTGGGTGGCCGCGGCATCCATCGCCTTCTTCGCAGCCGAGGACGCCGAGCCGATCATGCGCGCCGCGATCACCGCGGTGGGCTGACGCAGGCTAGCCCAGCTGCACCAGCTCGGTGCCGTCATCGGTCGGAAGTTCGTCGACGATAGCAAGCACACTCATGTCGGTGAGGATCAGGTCGGCCCAGTGGTTGGTGAGGAACGCGGTGTCTGCCGCGTCGCGACCAGTGGAGATGCGGACCATGCTCTGGCGAGGGGCGAGGCGCGTGGCATCCACCACCCACCATGCACCGTCGACGTACGCTTCGGCGACGGCATGGAAGTCCATGGGAGACAGGCCGGGCGCGTAGACGGCGACCATCCGTGCGGGAACGTCCAGCGCGCGGAGCAGCGCGATGACGAGGTGGGCATAGTCGCGACAGACGCCCCGGCGGGCAAGGAGCGTCTGTTCGGCACCGTCGGTGGGCAGGCTCGAACCCGGAACGTATCGCAGCTTGTTCCACACCCAGAGCGTGACGGTATGAAGCAGTTCGTGGCCCTTCAGCCCCGCAAATTCGGAGCGCGCCGTGGGGGTGAGGCTGTCAGACTCGCAGTACCGACTCGGCCGAAGATAGGTCACCAGGTCGAGGTCGTCGGGTGTCGCCGGGTCTGATCGGCCCGCGATGTCGGCCGAATACTCGACGACCATCAGGCCTGGGCCGGAAACGAAGGTGTGCAGTCGGGTTCCGTGGTGATCTGTCAGCTCGGTGGCCCGCTGCGGCTCGCCGTCGAGTACGAAGCTCAGCCGCTCGGAGGTGGCGGCGGAACCCCGCGCTGCCGCAATGCTGAACACCATGTTGGTAGTGCCTTGGATGTCGAGCTCGAGGCGGGAGGTGACGGTGCGCAGCATGTTTCGATACTGCCATGCCCGTTTGCTGGCCTACGGCCTGCTTTACCGCTGGTAGCCTTGAGCACGACCTCCTGGCCCCCATAGCTCAGGGGATAGAGCACTGCCCTCCGGAGGCAGGGGCGGCAGTTCGAATCTGCCTGGGGGCACCTCGCGAAAGTGCTGGTCAGACAGTTCAACTCCGTGAAGACCTAGTCGCCCAAATGCGTCCGTGGCAACGTTTTGGCAACACTTGACACCCGCCAATTCGCGTCATGGCCTAGCGCTTACCGCGCCAATCGAGGAGGGTAGCTGTATGCGACCAACCGGGCGGCAACGATTAGCAGCAGCC
>NZ_JANLVV010000207.1:0-5310 GCF_031364185.1 Salinibacterium sp.
ATCCTCCCAGTGCACCCCGGCGGCCCCCGCCTCGATCATCGACGACATGAGCTCGTAGGCATTGAGCGGCCCACCGAAGCCGGCCTCCGCGTCCGCGACGATCGGGGCGAGCCAGTCGGTGCGCGGAGCGCCGTCCTCGGCAGTCTCGATCTGGTCGGCCCGCAGCAGGGCGTTGTTGATGCGTCGCACCACCGCCGGAACGCTGTTCGCCGGGTAAAGGCTCTGGTCGGGGTAGGTCTGGCCGGACAGATTCGCGTCCGCCGCGACCTGCCAGCCGCTGAGGTAGATGGCCTTCAGACCCGCGCGCACCTGCTGCACGGCCTGGTTGCCGGTGAGTGCGCCGAGGGCGGGCACCCACTCGTCGCCGCCGTTCTCAGCACCGTGGATGAGGCGCCACAGGTTCTCGGCTCCCCGACGTGCCAGCGTACGGTCTTCACGCACGCTGCCTCTCAGCGCGATGACGTCATCGGCGGTGTAGTCGCGCGCGATTCCATTCCAGCGGGCGTCCGTCTTCCACTCGGTTTCGAGCCCGGCGGCGGTCTGCAGCTGGTCTCCCGGTCGGGTGCTGTTCGCTTCGCTTGTCATGGGAACACTCCTTGATTGGTTCTGCCGTACTCCGACTCTGTTCCCTTCGCACTGGTTTTTCTGTACAAGACCAACCAGAATAAAAGCAGTTCTTCTGATAACCGGAAGAAGAGTCACGAGGAGCGCGAATACATGGAGCCGAGCATCCCAAACGAAGCGCACGATGAAGGCATGCTCGATTCGCTTACCGTCGGTCGTCGCATCCGGAAGCTTCGTACCGACCGAGGTTTCACTCTCGATGAGTTGGGCCGCGAGCTCGGACGGGCCGCCTCGCAGGTCTCCGTTATCGAGAACGGGAAGCGGGAGTTGAAGCTCAGTGAGATGCAGAAGCTTGCCCGGATCCTCGGGGTGACAGTCGACCAGCTACTCAGTCCGGAGGCACCGTCGAGGCGCGCCGCCCTGGAAATTGCCCTCGAACGCGCTCAGCGCGGGCCACTCTACGCGAGCCTGCCGCTGCCCACCCTGCCCGTGCGCAAGTCGCTCAGTGATGAGGCCATCGAGACAATCCTGGGCCTGCACGACGAGCTGCAGCGCCTACACCGCCAGCGGGCGGCCACTCCGGAGGAGGCTCGTCGGGCCAACACTGAGCTGCGGCGAACCATGCGCACGCGCAATAATTACTTCGGCGAGCTCGAAAAAACCGCAAAGAGCCTGCTGGATGCCGTCGGCCACGCGGGAGGTCCGCTGTCGCAGCGCGTCGCCTCCGATCTCGCCACCCACCTGGGATTTTCGCTACATTTCGTGCCCGATTTGCCTGGCTCCACGCGCAGCGTGACCGACCTGCGCAACGGCCGCATCTACCTCCCCGTGGGGCAGGCGGAGGGTGCTGACCCGCGGTCGACCCTGCTGCAGGCGTTGGCAGGCCACGTGCTCGGTGTGGGCGAGCCGAAGGACTACGCGGACTTCCTGAGACAGCGGGTCGAGACCAACTACCTTGCCGCCGCGTTGATGGTGCCCGAGCACACCGCAGTCGAGTTCCTGCTGTCGGCGAAAGCCAAACATGAACTGTCCGTCGAAGACCTGCGCGATGGCTTCGCGGTCAGCTACGAGACGGCGGCTCATCGCTTCACCAACCTCGCCACCGAACATCTGGGGGTGAGCGTGCACTTTCTGAAGGTGCACGAGAGCGGCACGATTTCGAAGGCCTACGAGAATGATCATGCCGCATTCCCGACGGATGCCCTGGGCGCCGTCGAGGGCCAGCTCGTGTGCCGCCACTGGAGTGCCCGACGCGTGTTCGATGTCGCCGATCGGTTCAGCCCGTACCACCAGTACACGGATAAGCCGGGCGGAACGTATTGGTGCACCTCGCGCATCCAAGCCACCAGCCGCGGCTACTTCTCGGTGAGTGTGGGCACTCCCTTCGCCACCGCCAAGTGGTTCCGAGGGCGTGATACCGCCAATCGGTCAACCTCCACCTGCCCGGACGAGTCATGTTGCCGGCGGGCTCCCGCCGACCTTGCGAGCCGCTGGGAAAAGTTCTCGCTGCCGAGCGCTCGGCTCAATAGTTCGTTGCTGGCCGCCATGCCGACCGGAATGTATCCGGGTGTCGACTCGACCGAGGTGTTCGAGTTCCTGGAGCACCACGACCGTTAGCTACACCTCGTGCAACAGTGACCCATCCTTCTTCAGCACGTTCTTCTCGCCTGCCTCGATCGCGACAGCGAAGCGGTTCTGCTTCGGCGGCATGGGGCAGTTGAAGTTGTAGCTGAAGGCGCACGGCGGAAGCACGGCGAAATTGAAGTCGAGCGTGATCGTGCCGTCGGGATCGGGTGCCACGAAGAGAAACCTGCCGACGCTGTAGGTATCGACACCGTTGGTGGCATCGGCATAGACGAGCTGCAGGGCGCGGCCCGATTTGAAGGCGACGAGGTTGTAGTCAACGCCATCTTTGCTAAACGAAATGTCGCCGGGAATGACCTGCTCCCTGGTCTTTCCGTTGTCTTTGAGGTGCTCAAAGCCCATGGTCGTGCCCGCGGGATTCTCGGTGAAGGTCGCCGTGATCACCCACGCCGGGTTGTAGGGGTAGCTGTCGATACTTCCGAATTCCCGGATGCCCTCGGAGGCGGCATCCCACACCCGAAGTGCGTACTTGCCCTCGTCGCCGGCGATCACGAATCCGCTCACCGTCTCGCTGAAGATGATCTCGCTCGGCGCCGCATGATCTTTGCCGCGCACGATCGCGTGCCCGTCGACCGGTGCGCCATCCACGATGATGCTGTCGGATGCCGCCGCCGTGACCCGCAGCCCTCCCTCGGCCGGAGCCCACGTGCCCGGCACGCCCCAGATGGTTTGTTCGGAGTCGATCCACTGCGTGTTGATGAGGGCGAGGCTCCCCTTGGGCTGCACCACCGACTCCTGGCGACGAGCGCGGAAGGTGGCAAGGCGTGCCTCTGCGGTGGAAGTTGCAGCGGCGTTGGCTGTGGAAGTGGTGGTGGGCGCGGTGGTGTCGTTCATGCTCTCCATTATGCTGGCCGCATGGATCCCCTCACGATCGGCGGTAGCCTCGGCGGCCTCGTCGGCCTCGTCATTTTCATCATCACCGTCGTGTCGATCGCGAAGAACCCGAACCATGGTGGGTTCGGAAAGTTTCTCTGGATCCTGGTGGCGCTGGTGCTTTCCGTGCTCGGCTCGATTCTGTGGCTGCTCTTCGGCCGGGGCCGCGTCACCCGCTAGATCGGCAACCCGGAGCCAGGTCCGTCGGGCGGCTCATCAACGATCACTAGCCCTCCCCCGCCGCCCGCGACGAGAGCAAGTTCTTCCAGCCAGCGCCGGTTCAGTGATGGGCTCTTGTTTCCGTCGAACTCGAAGTGCAGTGGAAACGATGGCGAAACCCAGATCGTCGAACGCCCGTGGCCCTCGCTGCGCGATTTCGTCCATGAGAACGTGAACGACTCGCCGCGACGCAGCTTGTTGACAATCACGACGGCGAGATGCGCGAGTGTGCGATCGTCGATATGGATGGCGAAGCGGGAGTCCCCGTAGTACAGCGTGCCCACTCGATCTCCCTCAACATTGGTCGTGCCTGACAGCACTGTATCAAGACACCCGCCCGCTCCGCACTTGAGGGTTGACTCGGCACACATTCGAACATATGTTCGTTACGTGACACACCACTGGAGACCGAGTGACCACCTGGAGCGGTCTCCGGGGCGCAGCGAATGGCTGCTGGTGCACCGTGGCATCCAGATTGGACGCATCGAGTTCGGGCGAGTAGCACGGCGACCAGCGTTCAGGTCGGTGACACAGTCGGGAGGCCTCCACGGCACCGGCGCGGTCGTCGGATACGCGTGGGTGCTGGAAACGGCGTGCGATCGGCTGTGGGACTGGTCCGTACGTGTTCGACACAGTCCCGGCAGCACAATACTAGGCCGAGGAGACAGCAGGATGGCAGCATGGCCGTGGCCCCCGATCCGCATCAGTGACAGCGAATGGGTGATCATGCGCAACAGCGCGTCCACCCCGAAGGCAGTGGTGCGGCGCATCGAGGCAGACACGGGGCATCCACCTTTTTATCGCGCCGTGAGCTGGGCACCGACGTCGAGCGAGCGCCAGCTGATCGGCTACTTCCCGAGTCTTGAGACCGCCGATCTCGCGATTCTGGAGGATGCACCTCAACTCATCACCCACGGACCCGACAGAGATCGGCTGGGCGCGCGGGCGGGTGGGTCCCGGCCTTAGGCGACGTTAGAAATCATCAAGCGAATGCGAATCTTCGTCGGAAGCGGGATGTGGATGCACCTGTTCCGGGTGTTCCAGGCGCTCAAGCTTCGTTTTCAGCTCCGCGAGATGTGGCGTGTCATCGAACACCTCGTCAAACTCGTCGCCCGCGTCTTCGATGATCAGCTGGCTCGCCGGGCCGATGACAATCTCGACGGAATTAACGCGCCCATCCTTGATCACCGGTACAAAAATCGTGTCGGCTTTGCCGGACTGGGCGAGAGCAGTCGCGTACAGCGCGACTACATGGGCCATCTCGTCGCCCGTCAGAACGGACCCGCTTGCATAAAGGATTCGTTTCATAGTTGTCACTGTCTACGAGCGCGATGCCTTTGGCAAGCCCCCTCCGCCCGTCTGGCCAAATCCATCAAAGAGCGCTAGGGACGGAAGAGGAAACGAGAATGAACGACGAGTGCGAGATTCATGCTCGACTCGGGGTATTCTGAACTGCTTATATTCCTCACCGTCTCGGAGTCATCGTGGGAACTATGTATTACGCCGACGCCACGCGCGTCGCCATTCCCCTGGACGACCGCGCCCTTGCGCACATCAAATTCGTCATCGTCAATAAGCTGCGCCGCAATGAGGCGTTCACGTTCTCCTGGGATAAGTCCGAAAGCGAGGGCGGCGGCCGGTCGAGCGTGTGGATCTCTGCGCAGATCCCCCTCGAGTTCGAGTTCGACGACGCAACCCCGCCAGAGATGAACCGCGAATGGCTCGAGCAGCTCTCGCAGGCGGCATCAACGATCACCGGGCTGTCACCGATTCCGGAGCCTGAGAAGCCGTAGCCGCCCCTGGCGAACTTCTTCTTGGAGTTTGAGATGCTGTGTCGTACCCTAAATAGTATCGAACATGTGTTCGATAATCGAAAGGGCCACGATGACGTTGATGAACGACAGTCTCACCACGGTGTGGTTCGAGGGCGGCGTGCCCTATGGTCTCATCTGGGAGGGCCGGCACTACCGCGTCACTGACACGCCCACCCACCTCGACGAGCCGCCTCTG
>NZ_JANLVV010000210.1:0-6705 GCF_031364185.1 Salinibacterium sp.
GCACAGGGAATTGCCGAGCAGCTCGCTGCCCGCGTCGCATTCCGTCGTGCGATGCGTAAGGGACTGCAGGGCGCCCAGCGCGTCGGTTCCGTCAAGGGTGTTCGCATCCAGGTGTCCGGCCGTCTTGGCGGCGCAGAGATGAGCCGTTCCGAGTTCTACCGTGAGGGTCGCGTGCCACTGCACACCCTGCGCGCCAACATCGACTACGGCTTCTATGAAGCCAGGACGACGTTCGGCCGTATCGGTGTCAAGGTCTGGATCTACAAGGGCGACATCACCAATAAAGAGCTTGCCCGCGAGCAGGCTAACCAGAAGTCATCGCGTCCGGAGCGTCGGGACGACCGCGGTGGCGATCGCCGCGACAGCCGTCCGCCCCGCAGCGCAGCCGGTTCGACGGCAGCGCCCAAGGTTGACGCACCAGTTGCAGCAGGAGTTGAGGCGTAACCATGTTGATTCCCCGCAAGGTCAAGCACCGCAAGCAGCACCATCCCGGCCGGAGCGGCCAGGCCACCGGTGGCACCGTCATCTCGTTCGGCGAATACGGCATCCAGGCACTCACGCCCGCGTACGTCACCAACCGCCAGATTGAGGCGGCTCGTATTGCCATGACGCGCCACATCAAGCGTGGAGGGAAGGTGTGGATCAACATCTACCCTGACCGCCCGCTTACCAAGAAGCCCGCCGAAACCCGCATGGGGTCCGGTAAGGGCTCGCCCGAGTGGTGGATCGCCAACGTCAAGCCAGGCCGCGTGCTCTTTGAGCTCGCCGGCGTCAGCGAAGAGGTTGCTCGCGAGGCACTCACTCGTGCCATTCACAAGCTGCCATTGAAGGCACGCATCATCAAGCGCGAGGAGGGCGACTCATAATGGCGATCTGATCCAAGGAGCTCGCCCCTTTCGATCTCGACACTTACGAAGACGAACGACTCGTCGAAGAGCTGAAGAAGGCCAAGGAAGAACTGTTCAACCTTCGCTTCCAGGCCGCGACCGGCCAGCTCGAGAGTCACGGACGCATTCGCGCTGTCAAGCGTGACATCGCTCGCATCTACACGATTGTCCGTGAGCGCGAGCTGGGAATCCGGGCCACCCCTGTTGCTGTCGAGGCTCCGGCCAAGGCAGCTAAAAAGAAAACGACCAAGTCTGCGAAAGACCCAGTGACGACGGACGCAGCGGCTGAGCCCGCGGCTGAGGTCACCACTGCGCCTGTGCAAGACGCGACGAAGGAGGCGTAGTCATGGCCAAGGTCACTGCACTTGTCGAGAAGACAACCCCACAGGCCGAGACGTCCGAGCTCGCTCGCGGCTACCGCAAGAGCCGCCGCGGATATGTGACGAGCGACAAGATGGACAAGACCATCGTCGTCGAGGTCGAGGACCGCGTAAAGCACCCACTGTATGGCAAGGTCATCCGCCGCACATCCAAGGTCAAAGTTCATGACGAGGCCAATGGCGCCGGCGTCGGCGACCTCGTTCTCATTAGCGAGACCCGTCCGCTGAGCGCTACCAAGCGCTGGCGCCTGGTCGAGATCCTCGAAAAGGCCAAGTAGTCACGCGCTCGCGCTTGATTACTGAAAGGACACAACATGCTCCAGCAGGAATCCAGAGTCAAGGTCGCCGATAACACCGGCGCCAAGGAGCTCCTCACGATCCGCGTTCTCGGTGGCTCCGGCCGTCGTTACGCGGGGCTCGGCGATGTCATCGTCGCCACCGTCAAAGACGCAATCCCGGGCGGTAACGTCAAAAAGGGCGACGTGGTCAAAGCCGTCATCGTCCGCGTCATCAAGCAGACCCGTCGCTCCGACGGCTCGTACATCAAGTTTGACGAGAACGCCGCCGTCATCCTGAAGGCAGACGGAGACCCTCGTGGTACCCGTATCTTCGGGCCGGTCGGTCGTGAGCTTCGTGACAAGAAGTTCATGAAGATCATCTCGCTCGCACCGGAGGTGCTGTAACTTATGGCTAACATTCGCAAGGGCGACCTGGTGCAGGTCATCAGCGGCCCCACCCAGGCTCGCGGCGGAGACCGCGGCAAGCAGGGTCGTGTCATCGGCATTCTCTCCGAGAAGAACCGTGTGATCGTCGAGGGTGTCAACTTCGTCACCAAGCACATGAAGGTCGGACAGACCCAGCGCGGCACCAAGACCGGTGGCATCGAGACGATGGAGGCCCCGATCCACGTGTCGAATATCGCCCTCGTCGACCCCGACACAAAGCTCCCCGCCCGCGTGGGTTTCAAGGAGGAGACGGATGACCGTGGTAAGACCACGCGCGTGCGTTACTTCAAGAAGTCACGTCGTGTCGAGACCAAGAAGTCGAAGGCGCTGAAGGGTGAGGCCGCCGAAGAGAAGGCAACCGAAAAGCCCGCAAAGGCAGCCCCCAAGGCCAAGAAGGACGCTGCGGCTGAGAAGCCCGCTGCAACCGAGAAGGACGCAAACTAATGACTGACACCGCCACTGCCGCGAAGGCTGTCGCTGCGCCTTCTCAAAAGGCCCAGCCACGGCTCAAGCAGAAGTACCGCGACGAGATCGCTGCGCAGCTCAAGAAAGATTTCGGTTTCACGAACGTGCACCAGGTGCCCGGACTCGTCAAGATCGTCGTCAACACCGGTGTCGGTGAGGCAGCCCGCGACGGCAAGATCATCGACGGCGCAGTGAAGGACCTCACGGCCATCACCGGCCAGAAGCCGCAGGTCACCAGCGCTCGCAAGTCAATCGCTCAGTTCAAACTGCGCGAGGGTCAGCCGATTGGCGCACACGTCACCCTTCGTGGTGACCGCGCGTGGGAGTTTCTCGACCGCCTCGTCACGCTTGCGCTTCCGCGTATCCGTGACTTCCGTGGTTTGAGCGATAAGCAATTCGACGGACGCGGCAACTACACGTT
Organism: Salinibacterium sp.; assembly: GCF_031364185.1. Taxonomy (NCBI): domain Bacteria; kingdom Bacillati; phylum Actinomycetota; class Actinomycetes; order Micrococcales; family Microbacteriaceae; genus Salinibacterium; species Salinibacterium sp. The sequence continues at coordinate 2,879 of NZ_JANLVV010000210.1, forward strand.
CGGGCTCACGGAGCAGTCGATGTTCCACGAGATCGACCAGGACAAGATTGACCGCGTTCGCGGTTTTGATATCACCATCGTCACGACCGCCAAGACGAACGATGAGGGCCGCGCGCTGCTGAAGGCTCTCGGCTTCCCGTTCCGCTCCGCTGAGAACACCAAGTAGCTTTACCGCACGCACAGCTTTACTGCCGTAGGCAGAAGTTCAACCAGGCAACACCGATCGACCAGGTCGGCATTCGCGTAACGGATGTCGAAACCGGACGAGAATAGGGAAACATCCATCATGACAATGACTGATCCGGTCGCAGACCTGCTGACCAGACTGCGGAACGCCAACTCGGCGTACCACGACACGGTTTCGCTGCCGAGCAGCAAGCTGAAGTCACACATCGCTGAGATGCTCAAGAACGAGGGCTACATCGCCGCGTGGAAGATTGAAGACGCCCGCGTGGGTCAAACCCTCACGATCGACCTCAAGTACGGTCCCAATCGCGAGCGCTCCATCGTAGGCATCAAGCGCGTGTCGAAGCCTGGCCTCCGTGTTTACGCGAAGTCGACCGAGATTCCCAAGGTCCTCGGCGGGCTCGGGGTCGCAATCCTGTCCACCTCCTCCGGTCTGTTGACCGACAAAGAGGCGACGTCGAAGGGCGTAGGTGGGGAAGTCCTCGCCTACGTGTGGTAACCCAAATGTCACGTATTGGACGACTTCCCATCTCGGTCCCTGCCGGGGTCGAGGTGAGGATCGACGGCCAGGCCGTCGCAGTCAAGGGCCCCAAGGGTGAGCTCACGCTCACCGTCAAGAGCCCGATCAGGGTCGCTCTCGAAGACGGACAGGTGCTCGTTACCCGTCCCGATGACGAGCGCGAATCCCGTTCGCTGCACGGGCTGACCCGCACACTGATCGCGAACCAGATCGTCGGAGTAACCGACGGTTACACCAAGGGCCTTGAGGTCGTTGGTACCGGTTACCGCGTCGCAGCCAAAGGCAACTCGCTCGAGTTTGCCCTCGGCTACTCGCACTCCATCACGGTTGACCCACCTGTGGGCATCAGCTTCACGGTCGAGGGCAACAATAAGGTGACCGTCATCGGCATCGATAAGCAGGCAGTGGGCGAGGTCGCGGCCAACATCCGCAAGCTGCGCAAGCCGGAACCCTATAAGGGCAAGGGCGTGCGTTACGCCGGAGAAGTAGTCCGCCGCAAGGCCGGAAAGAGTGGTAAGTGATCATGGCTCTCGGAACCAGAGGTAAGAGCAAGTCGGCGGCAAAAGCCCGCCGTCACGCACGGCTTCGCAAGAAGGTCGTCGGCACCGAGGTGCGTCCGCGCCTCGTTGTCACCCGATCGGCCCGGCACGTATTCGTGCAGGTTGTCGATGATTCCAAGGGCTTCACCCTGGCATCGGCATCCACACTCGAAGCTGACATGCGCACCTTCGACGGCGATAAGACCGCGAAAGCACGCAAGGTTGGCGAGCTTGTTGCCGAGCGCGCGAAGGCGGCAGGCGTTGACGCTGTCGTATTCGACCGGGGCGGCAGCCGCTACGCAGGTCGCGTTGCCGCAATCGCCGATGGAGCACGAGAGGGCGGATTAAGCCTGTGAGCACTGACTCTTCGAGCGCGCCCCAGGGCGCCGAAACAACAACCAACAAGGAGCAGGACGTGACGTCCGAAGTATCCGAAGTAGAAACACCTGACGCACCCGCAGTGGTGACGGCCGAGGCCGTCGCATCTGCTGCAGTCGTCGACGCGCCGGCAACGGACGTCACCAACGAGCCTCGCGAGGCCCGCCGTGGCGGCCGCGAGCGTAGCCCCAGCCGCGACCGTGGTACGGGCCGCGACGCGGAGAAGAGCCAGTTCCTGGAGCGCGTCGTCACCATCAACCGCGTATCGAAGGTCGTGAAGGGTGGTCGTCGCTTCAGCTTCACCGCTCTCGTGGTCGTCGGTGACGGCAATGGGCTGGTGGGTGTCGGCTACGGCAAGGCCCGTGAGGTGCCTACTGCGATCTCCAAGGGTGTCGAGGAAGCGAAGAAGAACTTCTTCCGTGTTCCTCGTGTGGCCCAGACCATCCCGCATCCTGTGCAGGGTGAGGCAGCCGCAGGAGTGGTGCTGCTGCGTCCGGCGTCCGCTGGAACTGGCGTTATTGCCGGTGGCCCAGTGCGTGCAGTGCTCGAGTGCGCCGGAATCCACGACGTGCTCAGCAAGTCACTCGGTTCGTCGAACACGATCAACATCGTGCACGCGACGGTCGCGGCGCTCAAGCAGCTCGAGGAGCCCCGCGCGGTTGCCGCGCGTCGCGGTCTCGACCCAGAGCACGTTATCCCGGCTCGCCTCCTGCGCGCCGAGGCAGAAGCTAAGGCAGGTGTCTGATGGCCGCGCGCCTGAAGGTAACCCAGATCAAGTCCAAAATCAGTGAGAAGCAGAACCAGCGCGACACCTTGCGGAGCCTCGGGCTTCACCGCATCGGTGACATCGTGGTTCGCGAAGACAATTCGCAGAATCGCGGCTACGTCCGCACTGTCGCTCACCTTGTCAAGGTCGAGGAGATTGACTAATGGCCGACTCAAAGAACGCCAACTTAAAGAACGCTGACTCACAGAACGCTGCCGACAAGGCTGCACCCAAGAAGGCGCCGGCGAAGGCTGCCGCACCGAAGACCGTTGTTGCCAAGGCTCCCGCAGCCAAGTCCGACGACACCGTGGCCACCGGAGCTGCCGCCAAGGCCGCTCCCGCGAAGAAGACGCCATCAGCTGCGGCCGGATCGTCCGCAGTAGCGGACAGCGCGACGGTGCCACGTCGCGCCCAGGTGCTGAAGGTACATCATCTTCGCCCGGCGCCCGGCGCGAAGAAGGATAAGACCCGTGTTGGACGCGGTGAAGGTTCCAAGGGCAAGACTGCCGGTCGTGGAACCAAGGGAACCAAGGCCCGTTACCAGATGAGAGTGGGCTTCGAGGGTGGTGGCGTGAACTTCGTCATGCGCTCGCCAAAGCTGCGCGGATTCAAGAATCCTTTCCGAGTCGAATACCAGGTCGTCAACCTCGAGAAGCTTGCCGAGCTCTACCCGAAGGGCGGCGATGTCACTATCCTCGACCTCGTTTCCAAGGGTGCGGTTCGCAAGAACGAAAAGGTCAAGGTTCTCGGCTCGGGCGACATTGCAGTTAAGCTGAATGTTGCGGTTGACAAGGTCTCGAGCTCGGCTGAGCAGAAGATCGTGGCAGCTGGCGGCTCAGTCAAGTAACGTGACGACGGTCGCCTAGGTGACCGCTCGTTTTCGGAGTGGGGCTCGACGAGGCCCCACTCCTGTACCGCACCACAACAACTGGAGGACTTGTGTTCAGAGCCGTCGCGCGAATCTTCCGCACGCCTGACTTGCGCCGCAAGATCGGATTCACGCTTCTCATCGTCGCGCTGTTCCGTCTCGGCTCCTTCATTCCTGCACCGTTCGTCAACTTCGCCAACGTGCAAGAGTGCCTCCGCCCCGTCGAGGGCGATGCGGGCAGCGCGACTGGGCTGTACGAATTGGTCAACTTGTTCAGCGGCGGCGCTCTGCTGCAACTGTCAGTCTTCGCGCTCGGCATCATGCCGTACATCACCTCGTCGATCATCGTGCAGTTGCTGCGCGTTGTGATTCCTCACTTCGAAACCCTGTACAAAGAGGGCCAGTCTGGCCAAGCAAAGCTGACCCAGTACACGCGCTACTTGACCATCGCGCTCGGTGTTTTGCAGTCGACGACACTCATCACGGTTGCGCGTAGCGGGCAGCTCTTCGCCTCGAACTCTTCGGATGCGTGCAACAGCCTCATCACCAATGAGTCGTGGTACGCGATCC
>NZ_JANLVV010000257.1:0-5362 GCF_031364185.1 Salinibacterium sp.
AGCCAGTAGTCGGGATGACGACCGCCATCGTCAGCATGAACGCCGTCGACAGCCACTGCGCGGTGCTCGCGGCAATGTTGAGATCGTCCATTAATCGCGGGATGGCAACGCCGATAATGGCTTCGTTGAGGATGACGACGAAAGTTGCCACCAGCATCAGGTTGATCACGAGACCGTTGCGCCTGCTGTGGTCGGGCGTGGCCTCGACCGGCGTTGTCGGCGTAGTGAGGGCGTTGTCAGTCACGGAAATCCTGTCGGTTAAATGGGGAGAGTACTGGGGGCAGCTCGGCCCGCTCGAAAGTGTACGTTGTGAACATTTTGCATCGTGCCGCCGACATTGTGCCAGCGCACACAGCAGATGAAATTCTCACTTCGTGTTACAGGCTAAGCTATCGGAGTTGTCACGGGCTGTGGCGCAGCTTGGTAGCGCACTTGACTGGGGGTCAAGGGGTTTACCACTCTCCGGTCGGCCCAAATAACTGAAAATCAATGTCGCGGGCTGTAGCGCAGCTTGGTAGCGCACCTGACTGGGGGTCAGGGGGTCGCAGGTTCAAATCCTGTCAGCCCGACAGAAAAGCCCTGATGAGACTGTAAATCTCATCAGGGCTTTGTTGTTTTCAAACGCAATTTTTGTGGTCCCCCTCTGGTCCCCTTGGGCGCTTCCGCGCGGGCGGCCGGTGTGAGGCAGGCCTAGCCGAGACTGCGGTCCTGTGGATAAGGGGACCAAAAGGGGACCAGAACGGCTTCTGAAGCCGATCTCGACCGTCACAGACCGCGCGCTTGGCGCTGCTGCGCAGCCTTCGATTTCGACGCTGGCAGAGCCGACCTACTGAGGAACGCGTTGGCCTGTTCGGCGGCAGAGGCGAGGTGCCGGTCGTCCGGGTGTAGGTATCCGCGGGTGGTTTCTATGGAGGCGTGCCCAAGGATGTCTTGGAGCACGTGCAGGGGAACTCCGGCGTCGGCGAGCCAGGTCGCACCGGTGTGCCGGAGTCCGTGGCGGGTCAGATCCGGCAGGCCGATGTCGATGACGAGTTGATCGGCAGAGCCTCGTGCGGGAACCAGAGATCGCACTGGACTTTGAACCCGGGCGGGTGCACGAGCCGATCGGCGGGGTCTGGCACCCTGTACTCGGGCCGGAGCTCGGCTATCTTCGCCCGGAACAACGACGGCGACCCTGACCAGCCCACCCGTTCGGCCGCTGTCGCGGCCGGCATCGTGGGCGTCGCCGCGAGCAACACCCTCACCTGCGCTGCGAACGCGTCGAAACTCGACCCGTTCGGCTCGCGTTGATACGTCGGCGCCCGGTCGACGGCCAAAGCCCGATCGATCGTCCCCCAAGACACCCCGACAAGTCGGGCTATCTCTCGCTTCGAGTGCTGCCCCGTCGAATGCAGGTGGCGAATCTCTGCCCAATCATCCAATTTGATCACCTTCCATAGTGGTTGGTGGCCCTATTTTCAGTTGGCGTCAACATGCGGCTCAGTTCACTCGGTGTACGGAGATTTCGTGCTGCTGTGCGCTCTGCTCGCGGCGCGTAGTTCCGAGGTGGCGCTGAGTGGTCAAAACCGCCGCGCCGTTCGTCGAAGTCGAAGAAAGCCGAGGACTCGCCCAATAGGCAGGCGCTGGGGCTCTCTTCTCTGAGCTGAGTGGCGCCGGAGACCTCTTATATCTCCTGGTTGGAGGCGCTGAGCACCTCATTGATCACGAAGTGCTGCGGGCAGGTGACGGCGAAGGCGATGACGTCGTCGATGTTCGTTGGGGGACCCGAAGGGGGGACGGTAGCGTCTGACAGTCTTACGGTATGGACCCAACAACCTCGTTCGTGCTCGCAGTGATAGCGATAGTCGTCGCGGGTGCTTCTTCAGTGTTTGCAGGGATCAGCATCAATCAGACGCGAAAATTCAGGCCGAAACCAGATCTTGTGACTCGACACGGTCGCGCTGATTAGCGAGGAGCACAGCGTGGACCTCTTGGAAATCATCCCGGGAGCCGAGGCTGTGGCCATGATCGACGCGGAAGCCGACTGGCGCGAGCACGATATCGTCGGCCCGATGTGGGCTCGGTTCAACACTGCTCGCGACGGCGGTTTCGATACCAAGTGAGGGCCCCTAGTCAGTCGATTCGTTGCGCACTAGGCCGAGCCTGCAGTGGCCGAGGATTCGGCTAGGCGGCGTTCGAGAAAGCACCGTTCGGCACCGTCGCCGCTGGGTTCTGTCGAATGTCAGAGGTTTGCCTCCGGTGTGCTTAGCCATTCCCGCGCGTGGCTAGACGTACTGCGCAACTGCGGATTGTTGTGCACAATTTCGCGCTGTCGTTCAGCGGGAAGGCCGAGTTCATTCAACAAGTTGAGGATCACGATCGCGGTTGTGACGTTCACAATCGCGATCAACTCGTCCATGGACTGACGAGGGGTATGACCTTCGTGCGCCAAATCATTTCGTGCCCGCGTCGTCACTGTCGCCCATCTGTCCACGTTAGGCACGAGTCGACTAATCGCCTCTGTGTCGGGACGAGCGGCAAGAGCGTGAAGGCGGTCCCGCAACGTCGGGTCGTTCCGAAGCGTTGACTTGACCCGCTCCTGGCGTTCCGCCGGCACCTGGCTGAGCATTGCCTCGCGGATCGCGATGAACTCTTCGGCAGGGATCGGGGGCACGTCAATTTTAAGTCCTCGGTGCAACACCTCAGCTGCACCTACCGCCGTGAGGAGGTTGTTCTCAATGTATTGAGCCGGGGCGTATCGGAGCCCAAGGATCATGTTTGAGGCGGCCTGCAGACGTTCGTGCACTTCGCTCCAACGGGGGATGATCTCCTCGAATGGGATGTCATCACATGTAAAGAAGATGCGGTGCGACTCGACGGCCTTGCCGTCGTGATCTCCCACCTTGGCAGACCGATAGACCACTTCGACGTCCCGGTCCTGGATGGGACGGCCTCCAGCGCTCGCTGGTTCCGGCGACGGGACTCTCAAGCGGAGCCAGATGACGCCAGCAGCGCGATGGGTGGCGAGCGAGATGAGGTCTTGGATGAGCCGAGTGAACCGCATCGCGTCGCTTAGCGAGCAAGGCTGGTTCGGCTTGATGCGTATGAACGCGGTGTCACGTTCGCGTCCCACCGTCGACCCTCGTCGCTGATCAAAGTACGGGAGCGTGTGACGGTGAGCGAGCACAAACTGGGCTCCGCCGACCTCTACCGAGGGCTCCTCGACAGGAGCCACTGTAATGGTCCCGCTTCCATCCGGACGGCCGCCCGGCGCACCCCATGTACCTCCAAAGACCGAGGACGCCGCCCATTGATTGAGGTTGTCCACCGACACCTCGCAATGAGAGAACACGGCTTCACTCTCGTTACGAACGTGGGCACCGATGAGCGCAGACGTTGCCACGACCGTTTGCTTGTTAGGGCTATTCACCCTCGCACCGAATGTTCGTTCCGATGCGGTTGGTACACCACCGAGAAGGGTGATCTCCTTATGCTCGGCCGCGCCCCAAATGACGTCCCAGGATCGGCTCCCTTCATGGACGACTTCAACACCATCGACTGGAGTGCTCAGGATGCGGTCCTCGAACGCTCCGATCAAAGTGAGCCTGAGCCCGTCGTCGATTGTGTAACGGAGAGTGCCGGGTACCTGCTGATCAGGCTCATCCGGAAGCCACCATAATCCCGCCCACTCACCCTCGTCACGAAGATTCACAGGCTCATGAGACACGCGCAGCATCCTTCGTGGCAACGCAGTGCGTTCGCAACGTCTCCGACCTGCATCCAACGGTGAGATCGGGCATTCCATGGGCCGCGATCTCCCCATCGTCGGAGCGGTGGTAGTCCTGGGCCGCATAAACGGGTGTCCTCGATCGATAAGTCTGCATGTGAGAGATCCTGCCACTCGTACGGGTAGTCGATAACATCTGTTATACGGAGGTGTCAGTGGCAAGCAAACGTCGTGGTGGCGCGCAGCGAGAAGCCGAGAAGCGGACGCGACAACGCGAAGCTTCGGCCCCACGCGCCTCCGGCTCACAGCAGGCCTTTCCAACCGTCGACGACATCTTCGCCCGCCTCCGCAGTGGAGCGGCCAACGTCGCCGGCGTCACCTATCAGGTGAGTCTCGCAGCACTCCTTCTTGCAGGCGGACGATCGCGCGAGAGCGAGCTTCCGGTCGTGACGACCGTTCGTCCTGAAGGATTTGAAGACATCGACCTTCGCCTGAGCGATGGGTCGTGGCTGCTCGTCCAGAGCAAGCAAAGGGGCGGCCAGCGAACAATTGGCGTTGCCGAGATCGCGAGCATCATCGTTCACGCCTCGCAGGTGGAATTGGCACGGGATTACGACGGTGAGGTCGCAGGCTTCGCGATCGTGACGAATGGGTCTTTCGCGGTTCCCCCTTCGGGTTGGGCAAGCACCCTCGCGGACAACGAGGACCTCGTTATTGCGCTTCAGAAGACGTTGGACAGTGCTGGCCGTGGCCCTGAGGGCGCCAGGCACTTGATCGCTCGCACTCGGTTGGTGGTGACCGAAGATTCTCTGGCTGGCCACATCGAATCGCAGCTTATGGCGGCGTTCGACGTCGTCCCTGTAGTGGCTGCAATCACGAGAACCAGGCTTACAGCCGACCTCGGCGAACTCTCTGCCGCCCAGCGCGGCGGCAGCGCCGCCTCCGCCCTCCAGTTTTCCGTGACCGACCTTGATGCGCTCGTTAACGACGTCGAGGGCGCCGTTGACGTGAGCGCCCTCGAGGAGGCTCTCCGCAGTGGCGTTTGTGAGCTTGCTAACTTTGCGAGAGGAGCGGCCGACTCGGAGGCTCAGTTCTTTGCAGGTGTGCGAGTAGTTCCTGGTCATATTGGGTCCAATCGCGACGTCGTTCGAGTGCCGGAGTGTCAGTCGATTCTCGACGCGTTGGGTGCGAGTCGGCATGTCTTGATCGTCGGCCCTAGCGGCACTGGCAAGTCTGGACTCTTGTGGCGTTCCGCCTCGATGCTCGAAGACGGCCCGATCCTGCTTCGCGTGCTGCGCGTCGAGTCCGCGGACGATGTCGAACAGCTTGTTCGCTACGCGAAGGTCCTCGCCCCATCCGAACAGCGACGGGTCTTGGTTTGCGTCGACGACATCGGGCGGACCTCCACCGAGCTTTGGCCGATTGCACGTGACCGCCTTTTTGAACTACCTGGCGTCTCGATTCTCGGAGCGTCCCGACAAGAAGACCTCTTGCCGTCAACCGCTAGCGGCGCCACCCTCGTCGACTCCCGCTTGGCGGCAGAGTCCGCGGCACGAATCTATGAGCGCCTCATTGCCGCGGGGATGCCCATCGAGGCTGAACCCGAGGAGGCGATCTCGCGAGCCCAGGGATTGCTCATGGAATTCGTCGCGATTG
>NZ_JANLVV010000267.1:0-4059 GCF_031364185.1 Salinibacterium sp.
ACCGGCACGGGTGCCGGCCCGAGCGTCAAGCCGGGTGTTGGTACCGAGCCGACACCCGGTGACGAGCAGACGGTCGACCCGACGGCTCCGATGGCCGACCCCGAAATTCCGCCCGCGACTCCAGAGCCGATTCCCACTGCCGACCCTGTTCCCACCGTTGAGCCGGCGCCGATCCTACCGGTCGAGCCGACCCTGCCAGCGCCCGAGGTTGTCGAGGTGACCATCGACGAGGCCGAGGCGACGCTGCTACTCATGTGGGATTCGGCGGGCGATGCCTGGCTGGTTCCCGGATTCGCTATGCGAATGCCCGAGGGTTGGTGGAATTCGGTCGTCTCGCTGGTGCCAGGAGTGATCGAGATTCCCGAGCCGATCGCGGTAGAGCCGTTCACGTTCGACGACCGTTTGTACACGAAAGACTAGAACGCTGCTACCCGAACGACCCTGCCCTCGCGGGCGCGGCCGTTCGGGCGTGGCGCCCGCCACGAGGCGAATCAGGCCTTTGTGACGGTGACGGTGACCGGTGTCGGGTTGGCGAACAGATCCAGGACGGGGCAGTGCGCGTCGACGGCGTCGCGCAGATCCTGATAACGCTCCTCTGGCTCCGGCCCGGTGATGGTGATGTCGAGACGCACGGCGGTAAAGCCCGCGCGCACCGTCTCGTCGATTCCGAACAGTCGCGCCGCATCGAGGTCACCTTCGGCGGCGACAGAGATCTCGTCAACCTGAATTCCCAGCGCGTGGGCGTAGAGGCGGTAGACAACAACCTGGCACGAGATGAGGGCACCGAGCGCGATCTCGACCGGACTTGCGGCGAGATCATCCCCCGCCAGAGCGGCAGGCTCGTCGATCGCAAAGGTGTGCCTGCCAGCGGTGACGGTCGTGTGGACGGCCCCGTTGCCGACGCCCTCCACCCTGTAGGTGAGATGCGCCGCGGTGCGGTTGGCGGCAATACGCTCGCCCCAGGCGGTGCCAGCTGTGGTGAGGCGCACGGCGCGCTCGGCTGCGGAGATGGACGGAACGGTGATCGACGGCGCGGCGTCGAGAGTGTCAAGAAGAGTCATGAGCAGACCGTACGGCGGATGCCACATCCGGCGTCATTCATGACGTAACCGGACGACGCATGGCGTCATGGTGGGGCGCCGCCGGTCAGTCGTTCTTCTTGTCTGACTTCCCGTTGCCGTTGCTCTCGCCGGAGTTGCCAGCGCCGTTATCTACGCCCGAACTGCCGACACCATTGGTTTGGCCGGGATTGCCAGTGCCGGTATCTTTATCCTTGACTTTATCTTTGTCTTTGTCCGGGTTGCCGTTGTTGTCGCCCGCGTTGCCGAAGCCGTTGTCTTCACCTGAACTGCCGACACCGTTGTTGTGGCCCGAGTTGCCGAGCCCGTTGTCTTTACCCGGAGTGCCAGCGCCGTTGCCGTGTTTCGGATCGACGACTCCGGTATCGGCGCTCTCGGTTTCCGGCGTGCTACCGCTTTGGGTCCCGTCGGTGGCCTCGTCAGTGTCAGTGCCGCCCGTGGTGACGCCGGGCGCTTCCCCCTGATCAGTCGTCTCCTCGCCTACCACCCCTGGCGGCTCACTGTCGGAGACGACCTGATCAAACACCCCCTGTGCTACTGGGGGAAGCAGCCCGGCTGTTCCTATACCGACTACGGCTGCAGCACCCGAGGCTGCACCCAAGATGATCGCCACGATGACGCCCAGTCCAAGCAGCCCCGAAGCCGCCCGTCTGGTTGCGACGCCGTTCAGGTCGCCGTCCGTTATAACATCCCGCTGCATGGCAATGGGTGTCGCAGACAGGTCCACGCGTGCGCTGAGAGCTGCTGACGGTTGCGGCACCGACCCGATTGCCGCGATGCGATATGCCGTCAGCAGATCTGCCAGTGAATCCAGGTCAGGGCGCGCAGAAACTCGGCCCTGCGCGAGCTCGAAAGCGTCGCGGTCTGAAATCGTTGTGGTTTTCATCTCACACAGGTAATCGTTCGAGGGGCCGAGAAGGGTACGGCTTTGTCAAAACTTTTTTCCGAAGTGCGTCAAGTGCACGTTTTTGCAGCGACTTGACGGCGCCTGGCGTCTTGTCGAGCACCTCCGCGATCTGCTCGATGGTCAGATCCGAGACGATTCGCAGCACCATCACGTTGCGCTGGTCGACCGGCAGGAAGTCGAAGAGAGCGAGCACAGACTGGTCTGATGATCTCAGGTTCGCGGCATCCTCTGCGCTGGGTTCTGATCGCAGGTCGTTCTCGGGCTGCCACTGCACAGATTCGCCCCGCCGAGAGCGCTGGCGCAGTTCATCCACAACTCGACGGTAGGCGATGGAGAACAGGAACGACCGGAATTCGGATTCGCTTCCGATGAACGTGGATAACGTATCGAAGACGCTGAGAAACACTTCACTGGCGAGATCGTCAGGATCCTTGGATCCGCGACCCCGGGCGAATCCGACGACACTCGGCGCGTACTCGCGCCACAGCGTCGCGCTGGCCCACTCCGCGCCCGATTGCGCCGCAGCGAGCACCGTTTCGAACGGCACCCCCGTGGTGCGTGCGTCGTCCATAGATCCCACCTTTCGAAGATACGGGGTGCGGCTTCCCGCGAACAGGGGCAAGCATCCCCCAGAAGGGAGGCCACAACGGCCCGAATCGCTGAGTGAGGGCGGGATCTAGACGGGAGACGAAAGCTCAGCACGTTGCTGCGTTCGGCGACCCCACAGATAACCCACCCAACCGGCCATTGTCAGCATGCCAGCACCCAAGACAGTGACGCCAGCGATCGTGAGGGATGTGACCAGTACCGGCGTTGAACTGAGCGAGGAGTAGTCAGCCCATCCAAAGGATGCGGTCGGTGGCAGGGGTTGGGCAATCAGGGCGACTCCAACGGCTATGAGAACCACACCCAGTGCAGGTATTCCCAATCGCTTGAGTTGGGAGGTGACCTGGTAGCCGCGTGATCGTTCGCCGGGATGTGTTGTTCTCGCGTCCATGGGGTGACGCTAGCGCAGATTATCGGTGGTGAGCGTCGGGCTGAAGAATCCTAGGCATTCTCGCCGACATAGAGCAGGATATGAAATATGCTCGTACCAAAGTGGTCCCCCGGTCTATTCGCCTTTTTCGGCTTGGGGATCGTTTCAGCGATTGTCGGCCTGGTTCCGTGGCTCATCACCGGTATGCGACTCCCGCTCCAGAACCTCTGGGGAACCGACGCCCTGCCCGCTCAGATGCCGATCGCACTTCTGCCCTTCAGCCAGTACTACGTGTCGTTCATCGTCGCGCTAATTCTCGTGGGGTCCACAATCGCCGGGATAGTAGGGCGCGCGACAACGGCACGCAAGACGAGAGCCGCGCTCGTTGCGCTTATGGGTGGCGTGCTGATCATCCAGGTAGTCGCCACGGCACAGACCGCGATGACAGTGTCGGGCGGGCTGAGCGACCGGAGCGCCTCGACCCTCTACCTGGTTGCACTAACCGGCGGAACCATCGCGGCTATCCTGCTCGGACTCGGAATGTTTACTCTTATCGCCCGCGCTCCGAAACCTGGCGCACTGATCGCTCTCAGCATTGCTGCGATCGCATCCAGTTCGTGGATGAGAGGGCTGGCATTTCCCGTCGGCACAGTATCAAGCTCCTCGACATTCACGGAGGTGATGCGCACGATCATAGAACTGGCACCCGCTATTGTCATAGGCGCGGCAATCGTATGGTGCGGTGTCAACTCGGTGGGTCGAATGACTGCCGTCATCTCAAGCCTGATTCTGCTGTGGATGGGGCCCGTCTTTATCACGGCGGGTAGCTCCGCCGCGGGCACCCGGGTGCTCGCACCCTATCCGTCCGAGATGCTGGAGTATGGTGTGCAGGTGTTCAGGAGCGCACTCCTCATGCCCGAACTTTGGGCATACTCACTAGCCATAGCGGTCGGTATCGCGGCGGTCGGTCTCGTGGGCGTGCGGAGCGCCAGCAAGGTGTCCGCGCGGAGCGATCAGGCCAGCGGAACCCGCTAGCGTCGCGCCGCGCAGACGTTCGGGTGAAGTCGACTGAGCGCCGTCCGTTGGGCCCAACCACC
>NZ_JANLVV010000309.1:0-2508 GCF_031364185.1 Salinibacterium sp.
ATCAGCCGCCACCCCCGCGCTGCGCGCGATTCCCAACCTCCCCCACCCAACAAGTTGTCTGAGGGAGGTTGGGAATTGAAGGGGTGGCGGCTGATCAGGGAAAAAGAGAACAGAAGATGAGGTGGGAGAAGTCAATCAAATTTGGGGGCGGAGGGAGCTGGAGGTGTGGCGGGTAGCCCGATGGAGAAGATGCGCTGGAGCAGTTTCATCCTTCGGTCAGGCATTGCGTCACCCAGGTAGAGCGATTCGAAGAGCATTTCGGCGGCGGCCACAGAGCCGATGTCGTTGAGGGCGTGCGGCTTGGCAATGTCTTCGGTGTCTAGACCAGGTCGCGCTGAGAGCGATCGATCTGCGCGGCCGCGCATCCCCGGTGGAAGGGCGGCGACCGTTTCGTATGGTAAGAAGTTCAAGTTAGGAAATCCAGGCCCGCACCTGCCGGCGAAGACTCGATCTAACGACGCTTCGCTGCTGCGGATCTGCGAGCATGTCGCGATGGGATGTCGCGCTGTCTCCTGCAGATTCGCCGAGCCATTCATCGACTTTTGCCGACGCATCGTTGATCGCAGTCCCGGCAGCAATGAGATCCTCACATGCCTCTTGAATTAGATCTGCTTCCTCGAACGGACCCGATGTTTGTACGTTGATGGTGATTGTTGGCACGACTACTCGTGAATTGTGATGCAACCAACGTTGCACGAGCAGGTTCACGCCGCGGCTGGAGAGTATTGCGATTCGATTAGCAGCCTCTAGTTCGGCACGAGTGATCGCATCGAACTCATCGAAGTCAACGAAATAGGACGTGCCCGCGAGGTCCGACAAGAACATTCGCTTGAAGTGTCCAGTCGACCAGTCACTCGGCATTCCGCCGCGATTCACTTTCACCTCACATGCAAGAAGCTTTGAGGCCAGTGAGACTCCTCGGCGCATGGCGCATGGGTGTTGCACTAGTGCCACGATGCGACCGGTCGCCAATTTGTAGACGTCGCCTGTAAAAGCGGGTCGCGTGTCGAATTCGGAGACTTCATCGCCATACGAGAGGTAGAGCTCTTCGCTCGTCTGTGGAGTCTCGAGGTCCCAATCGTCAGCCACGGCTACCTTCTGGGACGAATAGAGACGACTCCATCTGACGCAACGAACGCCTCGAAAGCGTTGTCAACCAGCGAATCTCGCCAGTCAGGTCTGAACTCGTCGAGGACCGCACTGGCAGAAACCGGGTCGCCATCATCGCTGATTAGCTCGAGGACTAGATCGAAGCGGCCCTGCGTCACCAAATCCAGCCGCGAGAGCTCGACTCCTTCTTTGACAGGCATTTCCAGCCAGGACACGGGTTCGCTCACGAAGTGGTTAGCGAGTACGTCCAACAGGGCGACAACTTTGGCAATTCTGTAACGGTTCGGGCCAGTCATGCCCTCACCTCGACGCCACTTCTGAACTGCGGGAACACTTACCTGAGCGAGTCGTGCGACATCTCTCCAAGCGAAGCCCGCGTCAGAAAGTACTTCGAGTAAGTCGGTGCGAGCCGACGCAGCTACGACCTCCTGCCGGTCTTCGAGTTCGCGAACCAGACCGCGACGCCTCAGGCCAGCCGTGTCGGACTGAAGATCAGACACCTGCCGGTGAAGAACTTCTGCACGATCTAGCAACTCGGCGGTGGGCCGAGTGCTCGGAATGGCGACACTCGAGAAGGGCCATAGGTTGCCAGTCGAAACACTGGTGATCAGGGTGGTATCACTCACTTTCGAAGACCTCCGTACGAGAACGCGCTGTAATCAGGGCTTCAAATAAGCCCTCGGCTGGTGCGTGAAGACGATTTGCCGTTTCGGTTACGAAGCTGAGCGAGAGCACAGGCACCGGCGCTCCCGGAGCTAGAGTCCATGCTGAGTCGGTATCGAGCAAGAAGTAGGGGCCTACCCCAGGAGCATTCGCACGAACCAGGTTGGGTCCGACAACGACCGCGGGTGGCCCATTTACCGCCCCATAGCGGAGCGTGAGAGTGTCCTCTGGCTCGCCAGATTTGTATTGCACAACTGCCTGCTGTTGCAAAGCCTGAAGGTCTTGATATTTCGGCGGTAAGAGGCTGGGTGCTACCCACTCCCTCCAGTCCACCGACCCGCCTGTATTGGGTACGCGGATCTCATCGATGTACCGCAATCCAATTCGCTCAATACCGTCCACGGGCGCGATATCTTGTCGAGCCGATACGGCGGCCTCGACGAAACTCCTGAACCAAGTCCAATTCAAATAATCCGTTGTTTCGACGACGATTGACTCGTTTGCGTAAGTTATCGACGTCCGCTTGTCGCGGGTGGAGAAGCGATGGAGCGTCAGATTTCTAGAGCTACTTACCGGCTGAGCGCCGGGGTTCATAAACATCTGGACCTCAGCCACGTCTTCAGCCTTTTGAAGCGGTGCTACGTGTTCGAGCTTCTGCTTGATACCAGCGAGGTCGCCGCGACTCAATTATTTGCTCTGGGGATGTTTGATCTCCATCACCGTCAGTGCGACGGG
>NZ_JANLVV010000347.1:0-5852 GCF_031364185.1 Salinibacterium sp.
CAAGGGTGCCCATCACGGCGAGCATTATCGTCACGACGCCATCATGGCGGCTCGCAGTGACGCCATCTTCTACCTCTGCGACGACGACATCTTCATGCCGACCCACGTGGAACAGCTATTGGGCCTACTCGAAACGAAAAACTTCGTCCAGAGCATGAATGGCAACATCACTCCTGCCGGTGAAGAGGACTTCTATCCGGCCGACCTATCGAACGCCCTGACGATTGAGTGGCATTTGCGCGATGATGGGCGGTACAACTCCGTAAGCATCACCGGGACGGCTCATACGAAGAGCTTCTACCTCCAGATCGACGATCCGTGGACCACGACGCCCCCCAATCACTGGCCAGACCACTACCAGGCTCTTAAGTTCTTCCGACATTCGGCGCTTGCTGCAGCGACCTCTCGGCGGATGACCGCTTTGCAGCTGCCGACAACCCAGGATGGGCGATCCGAGTGGACTGAGGAGGAACGCGTGGTGGAGTTACGCCGATGGGCGGATCTTGCCCAATCGTCCGACGGTCAGAGGGTCATTGATGAACTCGTGGCGGCAGGCGTGGTGCCGAGAATGGAGCGGGATTATCGGCGCATCACGGCAATGCATTCAGAACTGACCATGCTTACGACAGAAAGATCGGCGTTGTTGGCGGAACTTGATGTTTCGCGGAATGCTGTTTTGGCGATGATGGCGACCTGGTCATGGCGTCTCACCCGACCTTTGCGTTTTGTGAGACGGATGACGCTGCGTTGAACGCTTTTTTCACGCGCCCCGTCGCTCCCGCCTAGCCGGCGACGAGCTGCCGTGCCCCGGCCTCGAACTCCTCGAGGTCCCCTGTCTCTCCGGCGCGGGCCGCCCGGCGCCCCACGACCCACTGGTAGAACAGGAACCCACCCAGGGCGACGGTTCCGATGCCGATCTTGAGGGGCCACGGCCAGTCCTGGCGTGTGACGAGCCCCTCGATCAGGCCGGACACGAGCAGCGCCAGGATGAGCCCAATCACGATGGTGAACATGGCGCGGCCCTCCTCTGCGAGCGCCTGGGCGCGCGTGCGGGCCCCCGGTGCGATCCACGCCCAGAAGATGCGCATGCCTGTCGCCCCGGCGACGAAGATCGAGTACAGCTCGAGCTGGCCGTGGGGGGCGATGTACAGGAAGAACACGTCGAGGCGATCGAATTCGTTCATGAGGGCCGCGGTCATCCCGAGATTCTGCGCATTGGTGAAGAGCAGGTACGGGGAGTAGACGCCGACAATGCCGAAGGCTATGCACTGGGCCGCGAGCCAGGCGTTGTTCGTCCAGACGAAACTGGTGAACGACGTTCCGGAATTCTCGGAGTAGTACTTGACGAAGTCCTCTTTGGCGTATTTTTCCAGCTCAGTCGTCGAGCCCATGGTCGCGAGCACCGCCGGGTTTGCCATAGCCCACCACGCGTAGAGGAACGCGATCACCAGGGTCGCCAGCGCCACGGCGAGGCTCAGCCACCTCACGCGGAACAGCGCTGCGGGCAGTTGGTTTGCAAAGAATCGCGGCACCTGGCTCAGGACATTGGCGGATGCCCCGGTGAAGCGCAGCCTGGCCCGGCTCAGCCACAGCGACAACCGATCACCCTGCACCGACTGGCCCGATGTCGTCTTGATCGCGGAAAGCTGGCTGGCGCCAGACTGGTATCGGTCGATGAGTTCGTCGGCCTCGACGCCGCTGAAGCGTCGACGGGCGCCGAGCGCGGCAAGTCGATCCCACTCGTCGCGGTGGGCTGCTGTGTATGCGTCGAGATCCATCTGCTTAAATGATGGCATGGCCGGAGTTGATTCAGTGGAACACGACGAAGATCTCCACGAGCTCATTACCGGCGAGGCCGTGGCACTCGACCTGAGATCGTCGAGCTTCGTGTTGCGCGCGGCCGGCACGATCATCGACTATCTCGTCTATTTCGGTGGCTACATTCTGATCATCGTCATATTGTTTTCCTTCGGCCAGCAGCTGGGGCTAGACCAGGCGCTGCTCACCGCCATCAGCGTGGCCGCGCTGGTGCTGTGTATCGTCGTGATCCCGACGGCGGTCGAGACTCTCACCCAGGGCAAGTCGCTCGGCAAGCTGGCAATCGGCTCACGGATCGTGCGCGATGATGGCGGTTCGATCGGCTTCCGGCACGCGTTCATCCGGTCGCTCACGGGCGTGTTCGAAATTTTCATGACCTTTGGCGGGCTCGCGGCGATTATCGCGCTGCTCAACGGTCGGGCGAAGCGACTCGGCGACCTCGTGGCCGGCACGTACAGCCAAAACGAGCGGGTATCGAAGCTGGTCACGCCGATCTACGGGGTGCCATTACCGCTTATCGAGTGGTCGAGGACGGCGGATGTCGCCAGGCTCCCCGACGCCCTCGCTCGCCGAGTGGCCGCCTTCCTGGCCCAGGCCGCGGCCCTCACTCCGACGACGCGCGAGCGACTCAGCCGCGAGCTCGCCGACGAGGTGAGCGTGTTCGTGTCGCCCGTTCCCGCGGCTAACGCCGAGCTGTTCCTCGCCGCCGTGGTGGCCCTGCGTCGTGATCGGGAGTTTTCGGCCCTCAGCCTCGAGCAGGCCGGGCTTGAGCGACTCGCTCCGGTGCTCGGCGGCATGCCGCGCGGCTTCCCCGACCGAGGCTGACAGGCCGACCGAGGCTGACGGGCCCGCCATGCAAGCCTGCCAGCCTGGCTGGGGAGGAAGGGTACCCGCTTCGGCTACGTATGGCACTCTGCCATACGTTACTCAGGGCCGCACCTCTATCCCCGGCTGCCCAGGGCGCTGGCTACCCCAGCGCGGTGCGCGGCAGACCCCGACAGAGAAGCCCGGCCGTCTAGTAGCGGTAGTGGTCGACCTTGTACGGGCCCTCGACCGGGACCCCGATATACGCGGCCTGGACGGGGGTGAGAGTGGTGAGCACCACACCGAGCGCGTCGAGATGCAGTCGGGCGACCTTCTCGTCGAGGTGCTTCGGCAGCACGTAGACCTGCGTCTCGTATTTTCCGTCGGCATTATTCACCCACAGTTCGAGCTGCGCCAGCACTTGGTTGGTGAAGGAGTTGCTCATCACGAACGAGGGGTGACCCGTCGCGTTGCCGAGGTTCATCAGGCGACCCTCGGACAGCACCATGACGCTGCGCCCCGACGGCATGCGCCACTCGTGCACCTGCGGCTTGATCTCGACGCGCTCCGCCCCGGCGAGACTCTCGAGCCCGGCCATGTCGATCTCGTTGTCGAAGTGTCCGACGTTGGCGACGATCGCAAGATGCTTCATCGCCATCAGGTGCTCAACGGTGATTACGTTCTCGTTGCCGGTGCTGGTGACGAAGATGTCGACGTCGGCGAGCGCCTTCTCGATCGTGGTGACCTGGAATCCGTCCATGGCAGCCTGCAGCGCGTTGATCGGGTCGATCTCTGACACGATCACCCGCGCGCCCTGGCCTCGCATGGCCTCGGCGCAGCCCTTGCCGACGTCTCCGTAGCCCGCGACGAAGACGACCTTGCCGCCGATGAGAACGTCGGTGGCGCGGTTGATGCCGTCGGGCAGCGAGTGACGAATGCCGTATTTATTGTCGAACTTGCTCTTCGTGACCGAGTCATTGACGTTGATGGCGGGAAACAGCAGCTCGCCGTTCCTCGCGAATTCGTACAGTCGGTGCACGCCCGTGGTGGTTTCTTCGGTGACACCCTGGATCTCGGCGGCGATCCTCGTCCACCGGTCGGCCGACGCGGCGAGCGAGCGGCGCAGCACGTCGAGGATCACGCCGTACTCGTGCGAGGCGTCGGCGGGGGTGGCCGGAACCGCCTTAGCGAGTTCGAACTCGCGGCCCTTATGCACCAGCAGCGTGGCATCCCCACCATCGTCGAGGATCATGTTCGGGCCGACCGCACCCGAACCATCGACCGAAGATGCGCTCCAGTCGAAGATCTGCTCGGTGCACCACCAGTACTCCTCGAGGGTCTCGCCCTTCCAGGCGAACACGGGTACGCCAGACGGCGCCTCCGGGGTTCCGGTGGGGCCGATGACGACGGCGGCGGCAGCACCATCATCGGTCGAGAAGATGTTGCACGATGCCCAGCGCACCTCGGCCCCGAGGGCGACGAGCGTCTCGATGAGCACGGCGGTCTGGGTGGTCATGTGCAGCGAGCCGGCGATGCGGGCACCGGTCAGCGGCTTCGAGGCGCCGAATTCGCCACGCAGGGCCATCAGCCCGGGCATTTCGTGCTCGGCGAGTCGAATCTGGTGGCGGCCGGCCTCGGCGAGCGAGAGGTCGGCAACCTTGAAGGAGAGGGCGGTGGATGTCGCGGAAGTCATGTCCCCATTCTCGCAGGGTCGCGCGGCTGACGGCTACTGCTGGCGCGGCAGTGGATCCATCGTGACCAGCGGGAACGGGGTATCCGGAGCATCGAGCCAGCCGTTCAGCGCCTCGACAGCCTGGAGCGTGCCGTGCCAGTCGTGGATCGCGACGGAGGTGACCCCCATCGCCAGCACCGGATAGTCGTTGCCGGTCGGGTCGAGCCGGTCGCCGATGAAGAGCAGCTGGTCGAGGTGCAGGTCGAGTTTCTCGACCAGGCGGCCTACCCCGTAGGCCTTATCGATGCCCTTGCGAGTGATGTCAATCGACGTCGAACCACCCCCGCGCACCTCGAGGTCGGGCAGTCGAGGCGACACATACTGCCAGAGCGCGAGCTTTTTTGCCCCATCGGGATCCCAGGCCGCCTTCTCGGCCACCGGGGCCTGCTGGCCGAGCGCCGAGAAGGTGATCTGGCTGCCGCGATCTTCGATCAGGTCGCCCCAAGTTCCCGGATGCCACAGCCCCAGCTCGCGCGCGCCGTCCTCCAGCGTGCCGATCGCCCGAGACTTCTCGTCTGCCGTCAGGTCTTCGGCGTACTGCAGCGCCCACGCGCCGTTCTGCCAGAGGTAGTAGCGGGTGCCACAGGTCGGCATCAGGTGCAACCGGGCGAGCGCCTCATCGCCGGCGCTGAACCCATCCAGAGCCTGCGATTCGAACTGCTCGAAACGGCCCCCCGAGATGATGCACACCGGCACCCGGTCGAGGAGCCGCGCGAGCGCTGCGCTCATCGTCGGATCCATGGTCGATTTGGATGGCGCCAGGGTGTCATCGAGGTCGAAGACGACGGCGCGGATGTCAGGAGTGCGGCTCACGGTGTTCGAGGCTAGCAGCCCGAACTACAGCAACTCGCTGCTTTCAAGCAGCCGGCTACAGCAGTTCGCCGCGCATAACTTCGTGCCTGATGACCTGCCAGCCCTGCGGCACCGACATCCGGTCAGCGTGGCGATCGCACAGGTCGTAGCAGTGCGGCTCAGAGGAGTAGCTCAACGGGCCGAGCACGGCCATCGAATCGGCGTAGTCGTAGGTGAGGGTGGCTGTGGCTTCCCGGCCACAGGCGACCTTGCTGCACGGGCGACCATTCATCTCTCCGCAAGGCTATGGCGCGCAGTCCGCGCAGGGCCGAGCCACGCCGGAGATGGTGCGCCCGGCGCCGTCAGTAGAATTGGGGTTGTGACAGGTCCGACAAAGAAACCGCAGTCGGCTCGGCCCGGCTGGCGTGACCGTCACGGGCGTGGAATGCGCTCTCCCGTCACCGGACCGAACCTGCCCCTGCTACGCAGCCGCGTCGACATGTTCGACCTGACGGTGGCCTCGACGGCCGAGTACCTGAAAGACCTGTGGCCGGATGACCTGGCCGACGTCATCTTCGAGGTGGCGGGTATGCCCGCGGAACTTGGCGCCACCCCCGCCGTCGACCGGTGGCGGGTTCTGCTGAAGGAGCGCCGTGTCATCCTGTACCGCCTCCCCATCGAGAGGCTGTCACGGCTGCACCGCTAC
>NZ_JANLVV010000383.1:0-5548 GCF_031364185.1 Salinibacterium sp.
GCGAATGTCAGACGCTGCCCGACTAGGTAGCCACATACTGGTGTGATATCTCCTCCCATTGGTATTGTGACCGCGCTAGTTCCTCCCAAGAGATAGAGAAGAGCACACCCGTGACCGATCCGGACTACCAATCCCAGCTGATGGTGCCCCGGGCGCCCAGGCCACCACTGGGGTCTCGCGAGAGATCGGGGGCGCGTACCGCGGGAATCGTAGGATTCCTCCTGCTCAACCTGGGCTTCAGCCTGCTGTGGATTCCGCTCGCACTGCTCGCCTTGGTCGGGGTCGTGGCCGTCATCCTGACGGCACTCGATCGTGCGGTGTACCGCCCCGGCAGCGCATACGAGGGGATGATCGGCTTCCTGGAGTCCCTCGATCCGAGCGCCGCGGTGGTGCCTTTGCTGCTCGTGGCCCTGCTCGGCGCCGCCGTCATTGCCGCGGCATTATTCGCGAGTGCGCGCATCCTCCGGTCTCACGGGGTCGCGAAACCGTGGCCCGTCACCTGGGCTGCTGCCGGAGTCGCGGTTGTCTCGCACTGGCTCGTGTCGAGCCTGCTCATCATTCCCTTCCAGGTCATCACCTCCGGTGTCGACAACGATGGCATGCGTAACGATGGCCTGCAGGGGCTGCCCATCGTGATCGCCCTCGGCGTCATCTCGTTTCTGGTGAGCATCGCGTTGGCTGCCGTCGTCGGCTGGCTGTCATGGTGGTGGATGGCACACGTGATGCGCCCGGGCCCTTCCATGGCCGCTGCTGTGGCATAAGGTAGCGCCGTGGCCTAAACTTGAGTCAGCACAACTCAAGTTTGCGGTGCTGAATCGAGTCTGTGTCATCGCAATGCGGTTATCACAACACGCCATCACAACAGGTAGGAACAGGGCATCATGGCGAACATGCAGGGGGCACCGGGCACCGCTTCTGGTACGCAGGATGAGAAGCAGCAGACCGCGCTCGAACGGTACGGCGTCAATCTCACCGATATCGCACGCGCAGGCAAGCTCGACCCTGTCATTGGGCGGGATGCGGAGATTCGTCGCGTCAGCCAGGTTTTGACCCGTCGCACGAAGAACAACCCCGTGCTCATCGGTGAGCCAGGTGTCGGTAAGACGGCGGTGGTGGAGGGGCTTGCGCAGCGCATCGTCGCCGGGGATGTTGCGGATTCGCTCAAGGATAAGCAGCTCGTCTCTCTCGACCTCGCCGCGCTGGTCGCCGGGGCCAAATATCGCGGTGAGTTCGAGGAGCGACTCAAGGCGGTGCTCAAAGAGATCACGGAGTCAGACGGCCAGGTCATCACCTTCATCGATGAACTGCACACGCTTATGGGCGCGGGCGGCGGCGAAGGTTCGGTTGCCGCCTCCAACATGCTCAAGCCGATGCTGGCGCGCGGTGAGCTGAGGCTCATCGGGGCGACCACCCTCGACGAGTACCGCCAATACATCGAGAAGGATGCGGCGCTCGAGCGCCGTTTCCAGCAGGTGTTTGTCGGCGAACCATCGGTCGAAGACACCGTGGCGATTCTCCGCGGGCTGAAGGAACGCTATGAGGCGCACCATAAGGTTGCCATCGCCGACTCGGCCCTGGTCGCGGCGGCCACCCTCAGCAACCGGTACATCACGGGGCGCAAGCTGCCGGATAAAGCGATCGACCTCATCGACGAGGCGGCATCCAGACTCAAAATGGAGATCGACTCAAGCCCGGTCGAGATCGACCAGCTCAAGCGCGCCGTCGACCGGCTTCGCATCGAGGAGGTTGCGCTGAAGAAGGAGAAAGACGAGGCTTCGCGCGCCCGCCTCGAGAAACTGCGCGACGACCTCCGCACCCGCGGCGCCGAGCTGGGTGAGCTCGAGAAACGGTGGAAGGCCGAGAAGGCCTCTCTGACGGGGGTCGGCAACCTGAAGGCGCAACTGAATGACGCGCGCATCAGGCTCGACAAGGCCATGCGCGAGGGCGACTACCAGGCGGCGTCGAAGCTGAACTACGAGACCATCCCCGGCATCGAGGCCGCTGTGGTGGAGGCGGAGTCTGCCGAGCCGGCCGGCAACCGGATGGTCAATGACCAGGTCACCGAAGATGACATCGCGAGCGTGGTGGCTGCATGGACGGGCATCCCGGTCGACCGTCTCACCCAGGGCGAGACCGAGAAGCTGCTGCATCTCGAGGCCGAGCTCGGCAAGCGACTGATCGGGCAGAAGGATGCGGTGCAGGCCGTCTCCGAGGCGGTGCGGCGCACGCGCGCCGGCATCTCAGACCCCGACCGGCCGACAGGGTCTTTCCTGTTTTTGGGCCCCACCGGGGTCGGCAAGACCGAGTTGGCGAAGGCGCTCGCGGAGTACCTCTTCGACGACCAGAAGGCGCTCGTGCGCATCGACATGAGCGAGTATGGCGAGAAACATTCGGTGGCGCGGTTGGTGGGCGCGCCTCCCGGCTACATCGGTTTCGAGCGGGGCGGGCAGCTCACAGAGGCGGTGCGGCGGCGACCTTATTCCGTGATCCTGCTCGACGAGGTCGAGAAGGCGCATTCGGAGGTCTTCGACGTGCTGCTTCAGGTGCTCGACGACGGCCGGCTGACCGATGGGCAGGGGCGCACGGTCGACTTTCGCAACGTCATCCTGATCCTGACCAGCAATCTCGGCAGCCAGTACATCACCGACCAGAACCTGCCGTGGGAGCAACGCAAGGCGGCCGTCAACGAGCTCGTGCGGCAGAAGTTCAAGCCCGAGTTCATCAACCGGCTCGACGACATCGTCGTGTTCTCGCCTCTCACCACCGGCGATCTGGGGCAAATCGTCGAGCTCTATATCGACCGGCTCGCGAAGCGACTTATCGGCCGTCGCCTCGAGCTGGCAGTGACTCCGGATGCCCGCAGCTGGCTTGCGGAACGGGGCTACGATCCCGTGTACGGCGCCCGCCCGCTGCGCCGACTCATGCAGCGCGAGATCGACGACTCCCTCGCGAAGTCACTGCTCGGGGGTGACATCCGGGACGGCGACACCGTGCTGGTGGGAGTCGCTGCCGACGGCGACTCGCTGACCGTGGGCAAGCTCCCGGGTTGAGCGAGGGTGAGCGAGGGTCGGTGAACGAGGGTCGGTGAACAAGGGTCCGTGAGCAAGGGCAGGTGAGCAGGGGCCGGTGAGCGACGGCAGGTGAAGAACGGCCGGTGAGCGATGCGTGAGTCTCTTCTCTCCCGCTGCTCGTCAGCGCGCGCGCTCAGCTGGACTGTCGGCCAGTCGAATTTCATCCGAAGGGACCAGCGGGGTTCCCCCTCCAGGGGGACGCGATCACGCAGTCAGCATCGGTAGCGTAGGCGCACGATAAACGTGGCGCAGCCCCGAAGGCTGAGCTGAACTCAGCACGTGCTGAGCTGAACTTGGCACGGCGCATCCGGGGGTTAGCCCCATTTCCGGCAGGGAACGACCTTGTTACGGTTGATCACATGAGGAAAACTACATGATCGAAGTACGCGGGCTCAGTAAGCACTACGGCGCCACCAGGGCCGTCGACGATGTCACCTTCTCGGTGAAACCCGGCATGGTGACCGGATTCCTCGGGCCCAACGGTGCCGGAAAGTCGACGACCATGCGACTCATCGTGGGCCTGGATAGGCCCTCGGCGGGCTCGGCGCTGGTGAATGGTAAGCGCTATGCCGAGCATCGCGCTCCGCTGAGGGAGGTCGGCGTATTACTGGATGCGAAGGCCGTTCATACCGGTCGGAGTGCTGTCAATCACCTCCGCGCGCTTGCCGCAACACACGGCATCGGTCGTGGCCGCGTCGATGAGGTCATCGCGCTGACCGGGCTCGAGTCGGTCGCCAGTCGGCGCGTCGGCGGCTTCTCGCTGGGCATGGGGCAGCGACTTGGCATTGCGGCCGCGTTGCTCGGTGACCCGGCCACGCTCATCCTTGACGAACCCGTCAACGGGCTCGACCCCGAGGGTGTCATCTGGGTGCGACACCTCGCCCGACGGCTCGCCGCCGAGGGGCGCACCGTGTTCCTCTCGTCGCACCTGATGTCTGAGATGGCCCAGACCGCCGACCACATCATCGTGCTGGGGCGCGGGCGGGTTATCGCCGATGCGCCCGTGGCCGATATTCTCGCGCTCTCCAGCGGCACCGCCGTGCGAGTCAGGACGCCCGAGGCCACTCGCCTGTCGGAGCTGCTCGTCGACCAGGGCACCGTCGTCAGGAAGGGCGACGATGGTCTGCTTGATGTGACCGGGCTGACGGCGCCACAGATTGGTGAAGTGGCGGCCAGGTCGGGAGTCATCCTGCACGAACTCACGCCTGTCGCCGGCTCCCTCGAAGACGCCTACCTCGCCCTGACGCAGGATGACGTGGAGTACCACGCGGGCGGGCTGCCCACCGGGCCAGCATCCACCGTGCCAGCACCCAACGAATTGTCGTCCAACGAAAGGGTCTCACGATGACCGCCACACTCACCCAGCCGCAGTCGACCCGGGCGCTGTCCGCGCTGTCGTTTGGTGGCATCCTGAAATCTGAGCTCATCAAACTGCTGTCGCTGCGATCAACCGTCTGGTGTTTCGGTCTTGTGTTTGTCATGACGTTGGGCCTGGCCGGTTTGGTCGCAAACGCCTCGGGCGGTTCTGGACCTGTTCCGGCCGAGGGTGTGCAGGCCATCTGGGTGCAGTCCGCGACCATCGGGATTGTGTTCGCCCAGCTGGTCGTCGCGGTGCTCGGCACCCTGACCATCACCGGCGAATACGGCACGGGAATGATTCGCTCTACCCTGACTGCGGTGCCGCGTCGCACTCCAGCGCTGACCGCCAAGGCCCTCGTGATCGGGGCTTCGACGTTCGCCGTTTCGCTGGTCGCCCTGCTCGGCTCTGGCCTGCTGTCGGCCATGGTGTTGCAGGGGCAAGGGATTGAAGTTGATTTTGCGGATGCCTCGGTGTGGTGGGCGCTTCTGGGAGGCGCCGGATATCTCGGTCTGCTGGCGATGCTCTCGCTATCGATTGGCGCGATTGTGCGCAATAGCGCGGGCGGCATCTCGGCAGTTCTCGGACTCATCCTCGTGCTCCCCATCGTGCTCTCGATTTTCGCGGCTCTCGCCCAGGCGGACTGGGTGAGAAACCTCTCAGCGTTCCTCCCCGACTCCAACGGTGCGGGCGGCCGGATGTTCTCCTACACCGTGGCAGGTCTACCGGTGCCTCCAGACATGATCCTGCTCGAGCCGTGGCAGGGCCTCGTGGTTCTGGTGATCTGGGTCATCGCGCTCTTCGCGCTGGCTGGAGTGATGATCAAGCGCCGCGACGTGTAGCGGTGTCGCCCCGCTCTCGTCTACGTCCGAAATGACGGAACTCTCGGCGACGGTGCGGGGCCACATGGCGCGTACCGGGGTCGGCGGTGCCAGGATCTCCGTCATTTCGGACGGTCTCGACTGCGATGACCAGCGCCCACGAAGACCCGGGGTTTAGCTCCATTTCTCCTCGGGGCCGATCTCGATATAGTTCAGTTTATGAAGGAGAGAAACAGCATGGAAGTACGTGGTCCTAGCGAGCACCACGGCGCCATCGAGGCGGCCGACGGCGCCAGCGT
>NZ_JANLVV010000386.1:0-13539 GCF_031364185.1 Salinibacterium sp.
AGCCAGGATGTCGCCATCGAAATCGCCCGCGGCCTGGAAAAAGACCGCTGGTTCCTGTTCGCGCATCTCGCGACGAAGTAGCGGCCCGCGTCGGCGGTGCGCGAGCACTCACCGGACCGGTCGGTTTAGACCAGTGCGGGCCGCCGGCGCACCACCGCGGGCACCCCGCCACCCGGGCGGTAGGTTGCCCGCGGCTCAGCTTTCGGCAGCCCCAGCCCCACGGGGATCGGCCTGGCGGTGCGTGCCAACTCCATCAGGATGATGTGAGACTCAAGCAGAGCGAACTGGTCGCCGAGGCATTTTCGGGTGCCCGCACCAAACGGGAAGTAGGCGCCCCGCGGGAGGGATGCCTCAAATCCGTCGGCCCAGCGCTCGGGGCGGAACGAATCCGGGTCTGGAAAGAACCGTGCGTTTCGGTGGCTCGCGTACTGGCTGACGATCACATGAGCACCCTTCGGCACGGCGACTCCCGCCACCTCAACATCATCGATCGCGCGGCGCGGTGCGACCCATACGGGCGGCGCGAGCCGCAACGACTCGGCCATTACCGCTGTCGCGGTCGGTGCCGACATGATGCCGCGCAGGTCGATCTCCCCGCTCTCGGGCAGGTGCATGTCGGCCTCGGCCGCCAGAGCATCCCAGAGATCGTCGCGGTCGCGGAGGTAGCACAGCGCCCAGGTCATCACGTTCGCGGTAGTTTCGTGCCCGCTCAGGATGAGGGTGAGGGTTTCGTCGCGCACCTCGTCGTGACTGAGGGCTGACTCGTCCTCATCCCTCGCCGCAAGCAGCAAGCCCAGCAGATCATCGCCGAGCTCGCCACTCGACGCGCGGTTCGCGATGATCTCGTCGGCGACATCCGCAAGGTAGTCGGATGACATCCTGAACTTCTTGAAATACGGAATCGGCGACCCGTCGAAGGCCTTCAACCCCGGCAGCATGGTGCGCTCGATGCGATCGATAGCAAGCCCCATGTGGTGCTGTACCCCGTCGGCAT
This sequence comes from Salinibacterium sp., assembly GCF_031364185.1. Taxonomy (NCBI): domain Bacteria; kingdom Bacillati; phylum Actinomycetota; class Actinomycetes; order Micrococcales; family Microbacteriaceae; genus Salinibacterium; species Salinibacterium sp. The sequence continues at coordinate 995 of NZ_JANLVV010000386.1, forward strand.
AGCGGTCGATGTCGGTGCCGAACAGCAGCTGGGCCACAATCTGGAAAGTCAACCGCATCATCTCGCGGTTCGCCTCGACGGTGTCGCCTTCGTCCCAGCCCGCCAGGTGCTCACGGGTGATGCGATGCATCATGGTCGCATAGCCGCCCAGCTTCGCGTGATGAAACGGCGGCTGCATCATCCGGCGGTGGCGCAGATGAATCGGCTCCTCGTTCGTGAGAAGCCCCGTGCCGAGTACCTTCCGCATCCGGTCGAATCCCACACCCTTGACGAAAGAGTTTTGCTTCTTCACGGTCACGTCGATCACGCCCTCGGGCCCGAAAAAAGCGAAGAACAGCTCGCCGTTGAGAAAATACGAGGCCGTGTCGCCATACGTGCGGTGAAGGCCCAGCAGGAAAGCCGGGGCATCTCGTAGAAATTGCGCTGTGATCGAGACGGGGAAGCCCCGAGGGCCCGGGGGCAGGTCTGTCGTCAACGATCTGCGCGACCTGATCGGCTTGGGCATCGGAGCGTAGCTCTCGGGCCTGGGCGCCGTGAATGGCCTGGTCATCGGATGCCTCCTGCGACGGTGCAGAGTGGATACGCGACGCGCGATCGCGCCGATAAGCCCGAGTCTAGAGGGCCGCTACTCCACGCGCGCGAGATGCGTCAGGCGGCCCGCCATCAGGGTCGCCCACACCGTGACATCCCGAAGCTGCGGCGCCGTTAGAGAGCTCGGGTCACTGTCGGTGAGGATGAGGTCGGCGGGCTGCCCCACGGCAACACTGCCGCGAGTACTCGCCGCCAGCGCTTCTCGCGCCGAGATTTGCTGCTCCGGATGCCACGGCTCGCGATCACCGCGCGACCTGCCCACCGCCGCCGCCATCGTCACCCACGGGTCGAGCGCCGAGACCGGGGCGTCCGACCCGAACGCCAGTGTGGCACCAGCATCGAGCAGAGACCGCAAAGGGAACGCCTGCCCGGTGCGCCCGGCCCAGTACCTCTCCGCGACGTCACGGTCATCCATGGCATGGTCGGGCTGCACACTCGCGGTCACGCCCAGGGCCGCGAAACGTGCGAGGTCGGCATCGGCCACCAGCTGCGCGTGTTCGATGCGTCCGCCGACCCCCACCTGCTCGAAAGCATCCAGGGCGAGGGATGTCGCGTGGTCGCCGATCGCGTGCACGCTCGACTCGAGGCCGGCTCTCGACGCGGCGCGCATCCGCGAAAGCAGTTCGGCGGGCGGCACCGTGAGTAGTCCGCGGGAACCCTCGCGCCCTTCCAGGCCCGGATACTCGTCGTAGCAGTATGCCGTGCGGGTGTTCAGCGAGCCGTCCGTGATGACCTTGAAACGCCCGACGCCCAGCAGCGGCGCTATGGACTGGCCCGTGTGCAAACCCAGTTCGAGCGCCCGATCAAGGTGCTGCGGGTAGATACCGAACTCGACCCGCACACTGTCGAAGCCGGCGGCCATGCGCCGGCGCCACGAGTCGAGATTCCAGTCCATCTCCAGGTCGACGATGCCCACCACACCGCGAGCAGCGGCGGCGCGACCCGCCTCCGCCAGCCATGAGTCGAGAAGATCGTCGGGCACCGAGCTGATGCGACGGGCAACCTCGAACGCCTCGACCTCGCGGAGCAGTCCGGTCTCGTGGCCACGGTGACCATAGAGCTCAAGCGCGGCCGAGTTCAGCCAGGCGGCGTGCAGGTCGCCACTGATGAGCACGACCGGAACACCTGCGCCCGCGGCATCCAGAACCTCCAGAGCGGGCGCATCGGGCCACAGCCCGTCGCGAAATCCCGACCCTATGAAGGGCTGTCCGGCGGCCACAACCGCCCCCGCGGCCAGGGCGTTGGCCACGAGCTCACCGGCCCGGCTCGCCGATTCTGCGGTCGATACGTCGAGCCGGCGCGCCGAGAGTGCCCACTGGCTGGCGTGCACATGGTTATCCCACAGTCCGGGCGACACCCAGCGCCCCTCAGCATCGATCTGGTCAGCCTCGGTCGTGAACGAACCCGTGGTGATGATCGAGGCAATCTCGCCATTATCGAGCCGCAGGTCGACGAGCGATCCGTCACCGTCGGAAATTTTGGCGTTACGAATCAGCATCGTCACGAATCAGCATCGTCATCCTCGGAGGGCACCAACGCCGCGGCGTCACGCACCCGCAGCATCTCGGCCGCGAGCGCGGGCGAGTGGTAGGGTCCATCGCCTTGCAGCGCCTCCACGATGCGATCAAAAACCTCCGGGCTCTTGTTCTGGCTGAGCTTCAGCCGGGCATCGAACCGGGTGACGCGCAGGCGAATGCCCACCGTGCCCTTGGCGATGCGGCGGGCCGAGTGCTCGTCGATATCGAGGGAGACCGGATGTGGCATCCGCTGCTCGAAATGATCGACGAGATCATCGAGAACCTCAAAATTCTCCTCGTCGCTGAGTAATTCCGGGGTTCCGTAGAGGTGAGCAGTCACGTGGTTCCAGGTCGGAACAAAGTCACTATTCGCATACCAGCCGGGAGAGATATAGCCGTGCGGTCCCTGCACAATCAGCAGCAGTTCGTGCTGGCCGAGCTCGTGCAGTTTCTCATCAGGGCGGCCGACATGGCTCACAATGCTGATGCCGTCGTGGTCGTCCTCGAGCACGACCGGATAGTGCGAGGCGACCAGGCCCGTAGCGGTATTGGACACCATGGTGACCCAGGGGTTCTCGCGAATCAATCGTTTGACCTCGTCGGGGTCGGTCAGCAGATAGGTGGGTGTCACTCTCATGTGTCGGACTCCTGGCTCATGTGTCGGACTCCCGCGTCATCTCTGGTCCTGTGGGCACCAATACAGCGTGCGGGCCCCCATGATTTCCATGACGATGGGGAACCCGCACACTCGGCACGGTTCCCCGGTGCGGTGGTACACCCAGTGGCGGTTTGCTCGACGGGCCATGATGCCCCTGGCGGAAGGTGGGCCAAGATCATCTCGCGTCAGCATCTGGCCCGTTTCGACGCCAATTTTCAGCAGCGTCACCCAGTCTTTCCACAGCGCGCGAACGGTCTTCTCGGGGAGGTCGCGCCCCCTGGTGTGCGGATCCAGTCGCGCGCGGAACAGGATTTCGGCCCGATAGACGTTGCCGATTCCGGCGACGACCGACTGGTCCATCAGCAGCAGACCGATCGGAGTGGCCCTCTTCATCACCGCCGCTACGAACCGATTTTCGGCTTTACGGCCCGCGTCGACGATGGGATCGGGCCCGAGCGTATCGATCTTGGCCTGCACCTCATCCGCACGCATGACCTCGCATGCGGTCGGCCCGCGAAGGTCGGCGACCGTGGCGTGGGTCAGGAGCCTGACCCGAACGGCCCCCACCGGCTCGGCCGGAAACGCCGCAACATTCTCCTCAATGTTCTCCTGCTCAGAGATGCGCAGCCGGGCGCGCCGGGGCGCGCCGATACTCGAGAGGGAATCTTCATGCTCGCCGACGACCGTGCTCGTCTCGTCTGTTGTGACGGGCTGGTCAGGGACGATCGCGGGTGCCGTGATGTCACCCGCAAAATCCCAGGCGCCATAGAGGCCCAGGTGAACGTGCAGCCACAGGTCGTTGTCGAACCCGAGGAACAGGTGCTTACCGACGGCCTTGGCCCGTGTCATCCAGCGTCCATCAATCAGTGTGGCGCCGCCGGCAAATCGACCCTGCGGCGAGGATGCCGTGACCTCGCGCCCCACAAAGAGCTGATCGAACCGTCGCGCGATGCGATGTACGGAATGCCCCTCGGGCATCAAAAACCGATCTCGTGGCCAGCAATCAGCCCAGTTGACTCGAACTCAGCGAGCTGGTCAACACGCCTGGCGTGACGCGGCTCACCTGAAAACGGCTCGGCGATGAACACGTCGATGAAGTGCTTGGCCTCGTCGATGCTGTGCTGGCGCGCACCGATAGAAATCAGGTTGGCATCGTTGTGCTGCCGGGCCAACAGAGCGGTACTTTCGTTCCAGACCAGGGCCGCGCGGGCGCCCGTGACCTTGTTCGCGGCGATCTGCTCGCCGTTTCCGGAGCCGCCGAACACGACGCCGAGGCACTCGATGCCAGCAGACTGGTCGGCGACTACCGCTAGCGCCGCGTTAATGCAGAACGACGGGTAGTCATCCAGAGCGTCATAGCTGGTCGGGCCGTGGTCGACAACATCGTGACCGGCAGCCGCGAGATGCCGGCTGAGATCGGCACTGAGCTCGAGGCCAGCATGGTCGGTGGCGATGTGGATGCGCATAATGCCAGTTTATGGATTATTGGCACCTGAGCGTCACTCACCCGATCCAGTCAAGGCTCTGGCCGTGTCCGCCCGCGAAGGCGACCTGATGCCCGTCCAGCGCGACCGCGAAGAGGGCGGGATCAGCCCCCGAGGCGACGACTCGATCCCCCACACCGGGTGTGACGCCCTGGCCCTCGTTGGAGATCCAATGCCCGGGAAGTGTCGGCACCAGGGCGGCGAAGGCCGTGCGATCATCCTGGGGAAAGTAGGCGAGGGCGGCGCTGTGCACGATCACCAGCGTGGCGTCCGCCGGTGCCTGCGCCGCGAGTGACTCAAGGCCCACGAGCGCGTCTGACCGAACGATTCTCGGTGGGTCCTGCTGTGCGATGGCCACGGCGGCGCGAAGCCGCCGGCGCCGCTCCTGATGCTCTGGCCAGACGAGCGCCTCCAGCCACTGCATCTCGTCGACGTTGTTGACGTCGAGCGGGTTGAGATCGAGCCCGGCCCGCCAGGCAATGCTCGGCATCCGGTGCGGCACCGGCACTGGTCCACTGACGCGAGGCACCAACACAATCGCGCTGGGGCCCTCTGTCGGGTGGACTTCCTGATCGCCGTAACGGTAGCTGTAACGATCCGGGAAAAGACACAGGCCGGCCGACGCTCCCACCTCAAGCAGGGCAAGCGGTTGCGGCAAGCCGGCGAGCAGCGGCAGTAATACGGCGCAGCGAGCGGCCTCATTGGTCTGCGTCGACCGGGTCAGCGCAATAGACCGCACCGTCGGCCACTGGGCCAGCAGCCACTGACGCAGCTCGTCATACGACACCACGGGACCGCCCGCCGCGCGAATGGCCGCGAATACCAGGTTCACCTGCCGTTTGGCCAGCGGAAGTTCATCGATGAGCTCAATGATCCGGGGGTCACCAGCGACTCCGAGCGCCCACTCCCCGTAGACCATCGATTGGCCGGGCGCCTCCACCTCGGCAAAATCCCGGTAGCGCTCGGCGGTGGACGACCCGGGATCAGCTACTGCTTTCATGCCTCGATTCTCCACCTCCCTCTGGCGGTAGTGGCCCCCGCAGGCGCAGAATTGTGGAAGCACAACATCGCGCAAGGAGAGCACCATGAGAAGCTCAGGCTCCGCAACACAATTGGTCATGCCGATCCTGTCAGCCGGTCGGCATCGAACGCCGAAACAGGGCGCCTGCTTCATGGAGTTCGCGTCGTACCTGGCCGGTGAGAAGTGGAGCGATCACCCTGCCTGCACTCATCCGGTGCTTGCCGCCCTCGCTAGAGATGTCAACGATCTGGCATCGGATGCCACCCGCTCCAGCTTCACCAGGCTGATCCCTCGCGTGGTGGGCCTCACCAGCGACGACCTACATTTCACAGCGGCCATCGCAGTGCATGCCGCAAGCGCTGGACTGCCCATCGCCAGCATGGATCGCCAGCGGGCCCTCGCTGTCGGCATGATCTGCGCGAGTGACTCGGACGGCTCAGCTGAACTCCGCGCCATAGCGGCGGCGGCGTTCGCGACCGCGCCGGATGCCGAGAAATGGGCGCGCAAACACCTCGGCTCGTCGCCACCGAGAATGCTCAGCGTCCGCACTGCCATTGCCATCGTGCACACCGCCGCGGTGGGCATCGCGCTCGCGTGTGTCCCGGACGCCGACGAACGCCTGGGGCAGCTTCTGTCTGGTGCCATTGATGTCGCCGAACAACTGACCAGTCCGCTCGCTGAGCCAGCGGTGGTGGAGTACAGGCTCGCGCATTCGTGAGCGCCTGAGTGCCTAAGCTGGTTCGGTGCGGTCACAAGCCGCACCCGAACCGCAAGGAGCGCCAGTGCCTGGAGATAACCTCACCCGCATCGAAGCACAGGAGCGCAAAGCTCTCGTGTCAGTCACGAGCTACGAGATTGCCCTCGACCTCACTACCGGCCCTGAGAGCTTTGGCACCACCACTCGAGTCAACTTTTCGGCGCAGGAGGGTGCCTCCACGTTCATCGACGCCATCACGAGCGCGGTGCACTCGATCACCCTCAACGGTGCTTCGCTCGACCCGGCGGCGGTCAGCGACGGTGTGCGCATCCAACTCGATGGTCTTGCGGTCGAGAATGTTCTTGAGATAGTGGCGGACGGCGCCTACACGAACACCGGCGAGGGCCTGCACCGCTTCGTCGACCCGGTCGATCAAGAGGTGTACCTCTACTCCCAGTTCGAGGTGCCAGACAGCCGCCGCGTGTTTGCCGTCTTCGAGCAGCCCGACCTCAAGGCCACCTTCCAGTTCACCGTGACGGCACCGGCGAGGTGGGCCGTCGTCAGCAACTCCCCCACCCCCGAGCCGACCGTCACAGGCGCCTCGGCCACATGGGATTTCCCGCCCACCGGGATCCTGTCCAGCTACGTCACCGCAATCGTGGCCGGCCCCTACGTCTCGGTGCACGACGAGCTCACCTCGAGCGACGGCAGGGTCATCCCCCTCGGAATCTTCGCCCGCAAGTCACTCAGCCAGTACCTCGACTCCGACTACATCTTCGAGAAGACCAGGCAGGGTTTCGAGTTCTACGAGAAGCACTTCAACTACCCGTACCCCTTCGAGAAATATGACCAGCTCTTCGTTCCCGAATTCAATGCCGGGGCCATGGAGAATGCCGGCGCCATCACCTTCACCGAAACGTACATCTTCCGGTCGAAGGTGACAGACGCCATCAAAGAGCGTCGCGTCGTCACGATCCTTCACGAGCTGGCCCACATGTGGTTCGGCGACCTCGTGACCATGAAGTGGTGGAACGACCTGTGGCTCAACGAGAGCTTCGCGGAGTGGGCCTCGACCCTCGCGACCGCCGAAGCGACGGAATGGACCGAAGCCTGGACCACCTTCCAGGCGATGGAGAAGAGCTGGGCCTACAAACAGGACCAGCTGCCATCCACTCACCCGGTGGTCGCCACCATCAATGACCTTGAGGATGTCCAGGTCAATTTTGATGGCATCACCTACGCCAAGGGGGGCTCGGTGATCAAGCAGCTGGTCGCCTGGGTGGGCCTGCCCGAGTTCATGCTCGGCGTGAGCAACTACTTCGCGAAGCACGCGTTCGGCAACACCGAGCTGAGCGACCTGATGGTGGAGCTGGAGAAGACCAGCGGCCGCGACCTCGGCGACTGGACGAGACTGTGGCTCGAGACGGCCGGAGTCAACACCCTGCGACCCGCCATTGAGACCACCGCAGACGGCACCATCACCTCCTTCGCGGTGCTGCAGGAGGCGGCGGTCGACTATCCCACCATTCGCCCGCACCGTCTCGCGATCGGCTTCTACAACCTGCACGATGGCAAGCTGGTGCGAGACCATAAGGTCGAGATTGATGTTGATGGGGAGCGCACGGAGGTCACGGCGCTCATCGGCCAGGGCCGACCTGACCTCGTGCTCGTCAACGATGAGGATCTGGCCTACGCGAAGATCCGCCTCGACGAGCAGTCGCTCGCCATGGCCATGGAGCACCTCGCCGACATCAGTGACCCACTCGCCCGCTCGATTGTGTGGGGTGCCGCCTGGGATGCCACGCGGGATGCCGAGTCGAGCGCCAGCGATTACGTGCACCTGGTGCTGGGCAACATCGGCAGCGAAACCGAGTCGACCACGATTCGCACCACCCTGAGTCAACTTATTACTGTTGCTCGTTTTTATGTTGCGCCCGCACGACGCGTTGACACGATCGCGGCTGTCGGTGATGGGCTGTGGAAGCTTGCCATCGACGCTCCCGCCGCGTCTGATTCGCAGTTCCAGTTCGTGAAGTTCTTCGCAAACATCGCCTCCACCGACGAGCACGTCGCACGACTCACCGGGTTGCTGGACGGTTCGGCCCCACTCGAAGGGCTCGAGATCGACACCGACCTGCGCTGGGAAATCCTCGAGGGGCTCGTGCTCACCGGTGCGGCCGACGGCGCCGCGATCGACGCAGCGCTGGCCAACGACAACACGTCCAATGGCCAACAAGCCGCTGCGAGAGCGCGCGCCACCATCCCGACCGCGCAGGGTAAGCGCGCAGCGTTCGACTCACTCGTCGCTAGCGACACCCTGCCGAACGCGATCGTGCGCATGGTGACGATGGGCTACCAGCACGTCAATGATCCCGCCTCCCTCGAGCCGCTGATCCAGCCGTATTTTGCAGCGCTCGGCGACATCTGGGAGAACCGCTCGTACAAAATTGCCGAATATATCGTGATGGGACTGTATCCGGCGCCTCTGGCATCCACTGAGCTGGTGGATGCCACGAAGGCCTGGCTGAACGCCAACCCCGATGTTCCGGCGCTGCGCCGCATGGTCATCGAGAATCTTGCGGGCGTCGAGCGTGCGCTGCAGGCGCAGCACCGAGACCTCGACTGAGGTTCGGCCACCGCGAACCCCGGTAAAGTGCCGGTCCCGATTCCAGGGTCCGACGATATGCCGGGGTTCGCGCGTTTCCGGATGCCGCGGCTCCCCAGACTCGGCGTGGGGGGCCTCGGTAAGCTTGGGTAGCTATGGATGAGACGACGGAACCGCCCGCGACACCCCAGTGGGACGGGATCCTACAGAACCTGCGGGATTTCGACGCGGTCTGGCATCTTTTCACCATTTTCTTTGTGATCGTCGGCGCCATCATCCTGCGCTGGGTGCTCCTGTTCGCGATCCGTCGCGTGGTTCGACGCATCATCAACGGCGCCAAGAAGCGGCAAAACTTCGATGACACCCAGGCCATGCTGATGTCGCCGTTGGCGGCGGTCAGAGTGGTGCAACGCACGCGCACTCTCGGCAGCGTATTGGGCAACATCGTCACCACGGTCATCGTCATCATGGCCGTGCTCGTGCTGTTCAATAAGATCTTCCCCGGGGCGACGTCAGCCTTCGCCCTCATCACCGCAGCTCTCGGCGCCGGCCTCGGATTCGGAGCACAAAACGTCGTCAAAGACGTGCTCAGCGGCCTGTTCATGGTCGCAGAAGACCAGCTCGGCGTCGGCGACGTGGTCGATCTGGGGCCTGCTACCGGTGTGGTCGAGGGCGTCGGCATCCGGATCACCCAGGTGCGGGATGTCAACGGAACCCTGTGGTTCGTGCGCAACGGCGAGATCCTGAGAGTGGGCAATAAGTCACAGGGGTGGGCGCGCGTAATCATTGACCTGGCCGTGCCATACGAGGCCGATGTCGACGCCGTGCAGGATCGCATCCTGCAGACCGCCACGACCATGGCGACAAGTAGTAAGTGGCGCTCACGCATCCTCGAAAAGCCAGAAGTCTGGGGCATCGAATCGATCTCTGCCGAGGCGATCGTGCTGAGAATAGTCGTGAAGACGGCGTCGGCTTCGAAAGACGATGTGGCTCGCGAGTTGCGGGCACAGCTGAAAAATTCTCTTGACGACATGGGCGTTCGACTGCCCGCCCTGAATACGATGGTGTTATCGGGGGCCGAGAACGCCGCAAGCGTAAATGGTGCCCGACCGCCGAAGACAAAACCAGTCATCGTTCAGCCCGATGATGTGCCACTGACGGAGAGTGAGACGGTGCCAAAGCCCAATGGCCAAAAACCTCCATCGACGCAAGACCCCCGAAGTCAGCCGTTGGTGCCCCCCAAGGCAAAACCCACAGAGAAGCCTCGGCCGTGAGCGGCAGCCACGAGCCTAACCCGGTCACCCTCAGGTTGAGGGCGAGCGGCGAATCGGTGCAGGGAAATTTCTGGGAGCAGGTCGGCGGCCGGGCTACCTTCGAGAAGCTGGTGCGCAAATTTTATGAGGGCATTGCGACCGACGAGGTGTTGCTGCCGATGTATCCCGAACAGCCCGACCTGGAAGGCGCAATCCAGCGATTAACCGGCTTTCTCGAGCAGTATTGGGGCGGCCCATCCACCTACAGCGAGCAACGCGGGCACCCTCGCCTGCGCATGCGGCACATGCCCTTTAAAGTGAATCCGGATGCCCGCGACCGCTGGCTCACGCATATGCGAGCCGCCCTTGACAGTCTCGAGCTCTCCCCGCTCCACGACGCCACCCTCTGGGCGTACCTCGACCGCGCCGCGCAGGCCATGGTCAACACCTTCGACGACTAGAGATACCGCGCCGTTCGTCGGGCGGGCTATAGCCTCAGTGGTAGGAGCGCGGCCACTGGCGGCGCCCTCCCGCGAGAAAGTGAGTCGACCCATGACGAGCCCTGCATATCCCGCTACCCCTGCTGGATGGTACCAGGACCCCGCCGAACCGGCGACATCCCGATGGTGGGATGGCGCCCAGTGGACCGATCGGTTGCAGCAGCCCTACGACCCGGCCTCGCCCGGCATCTCCGTGGGCAGGGCACCGGAAAACACGAGGGTCTACACGCCCTGGATCTGGCTGATGGTTTTCCTGCCCTACGTCACGCTCCCCCTGCTCTTCACCGTCGATTTCTCGGGAATATTTGATGGGATCAGCGCCGGCGACCAGGGCTCGTCCACCCGTGCCCAGTTGCAGATCTTCACATCACCGGGGTACATCATCACCGTTATCGGCGGATGGCTTACCTATGGCCTCTGCGTCCTATTTGCGTTTCTCGATCGGAAGGAACTCATCGCGCGCGGCGTGCCTCGCCCATTCCACTGGGCGTGGACGTTCCTATATTCCCCCGTGTACGTGATCGGGCGGTCCGTGATCGTGCGGCGACGGACGGGCGGAGGGATCGCGCCGATGTGGGCGGCTATCGCAGCGCTGGTGCTCGCGAACATCTTGGTCATCGCATGGATGGCCGTGGTCTTCATGCAACTGTTCCAGCAGATCTCGACATACTCAACGTTCTGAGTCCTTCTCGTGCCGTTGGATAGGGCGGCTCTCAGCGCGACATGCTCCAGGCGCGACGCTTGACCAGCACGTGGCCACCCCGTGTGGTCAACCGCGTCCACGGGCCTGTCTCGTAGATCGCCACGGTTTCGTCATCGGCCAGGAATCCCAGGCTTAGCGCGGCAAAGGCCGCTCCGGCGGGAACGAATTCGAGACCGTCGATAGTGCGCGCCCAAATCTCGGTTCGAACGCGTTGCACGATCTGCTCCCCGGTTCCGGTGGGGATCGCGGAGGCAACCTCGTCAATTCCCGCCCGAGCGGCAGCCTCGAGCACGGTGGAACCGGTGGACTCCAGAGGAAGCCACCCACCCCGCGGCGGCGAGATCGCGGCCCAGGTCACCGTATTGACTTCCATCGGGAGGGTAATCGTCACGGGCTCGGTCGGGCTCAGCGCTGCCGCATCCACTTGGCTCTCCACTCTCATTGCCAGGGACCGCACGGGAACGACGGCATCGAACGCCTCCCCCGCGGCAATGGCGAACGTGCGAAGACCCAGAACGGTCGGGCTCTCATCAAGAAGCCCAGCCGGATGCAGCACCGAGACGTAGACAGCCAACACGCTGGAGCCCGCAATGAGACGCACCGAGCCGTCATCAACCCGCATCGCCCGCCCGAGGAAGATGTGAAGGTCTCCCAGCGCGAGGGAATCGGAGAGGGTGAACGTTCGACTCATAGGTCTCCTAAACTACAGGTCATGGGCGACCCACTGACCGGACTTCTTTCCGCGCTCGATTTGGCAGACACCGGCGCACGCACCAGCGAAGATATTTTTACGGGAAGTAGCCAGTGGATGCCTCATGGGCGGGTCTTCGGTGGGCAGGTGCTTGCACAATCCCTGGTGGCCGCCCAGCGCACGATCGCTCCCGATCGCATCGCACATTCCATGCACGGCTATTTCCTTCGGCCGGGAGACCTCAACGCACCGATCACCTTCTCCGTTGATCGGATTCACGATGGCAGATCTTTCTCGACCAGGCGCACGCAGGCCTACCAGGACGGGCGGCCGATCCTTTCCATGATCGCCTCGTTCCAGGATCGGGACGACGGGCTCGACCACCAGGTCGACATGCCCGCCGACCTCCCGGACCCCGACGAACTGCCGACCGCTGCTGAGGTGCTCGGTGACATTGACCATCCGATTGCGCGCTCATGGGCTTACGAGCGACCATTCGACATCCGACATATTCCCTCGCCGATATATCTTTCGGTAGACGGCGCCCATGTGCCGCACCAGGCGGTGTGGCTGAAAGCCATCGGGCCGATGCCAGACGATGAAAACCTCCATCGTGCCGCGCTCGTATTCGCGAGCGACTTCACCATCCAGGAGTCAGTTATTCGTCGGCACGGTCTAGCCTGGGCCACGCCCGGCCTGAAAGTTGCCAGTCTCGACCACGCAATGTGGCTGCACAGGTTCGGCCGGGTCGACGAGTGGATGCTCTACGCCCAGGAGTCTCCGAACGCCATCGGTGGTCGTGGCCTCGCGCAGGGCCGCATCTAT
>NZ_JANLVV010000061.1:0-3037 GCF_031364185.1 Salinibacterium sp.
GCAGACCTACCTGACCGCCGGGCCGAAAGAGTCGCGCGCCTGGACGATCGGCAAGGGCTGGAAGGCCCCGCAGGCCGCGGGCGTCATCCATACCGACTTCGAGAAGGGTTTCATCAAGGCCGAGGTCATCGGATTCGCCGACCTGGTCGAGACCGGCTCGATCGCCGAGGCCCGCGCCAAGGGCAAGGCCCGCATCGAGGGCAAGGACTACGTCATGCAGGATGGCGACGTGGTGGAGTTCCGCTTCAACAACTGAATTGGATCTGAGCTTGATGATCGTCGCGGGCCCGATTTAGCGTTGAAAAACCAGTTCCAACTGCCCGTCAGGGCGCGGATCGGCAACGTGATGAGGCCGCATCGCAAGACGGTTGCCCCGACTGGAAGCGGTTGCGGTCACCGCCGTCATGGATGCCTTCAGAATGGCTTCGGTTCGTTCCTTCGACATGGCGAGACTCGATCAATGAATGTTGTCCGTCGAGACTAGACGGGTCGTTTTGTGAAGATGCCGCCGGGTGTCCGTTAGGAGGCTCACAACACCATGTGTTGGACGGATGAGGGCCGTCAGCGCGAACAGAATGTTGCGTCGGTACGGTCCAGTGTTCGCACCTACCTGTAATGTTTCCCGAACCTTGACAGCATGTTAGGTTTATCTAACACCGAGAGAGTGGTAGGTTTATCTAACATTTTGTCGATGTTCGGTATATGTGACGCACCAGGAGGTTCCCATGAGGATCAGCAAACCCGCAGACCTTGCACGCCTGGTCAAGACACGTCGTCAAGCTCACAGTCGCACGCAACAAGATGTAGCTGATGCCGCCGGAATCACCAGGCAGTCTCTCGCCCGCATCGAGCGCGGACACGGAGGCGTTTCGTTCGACACTCTCATCCTCATCCTCGACTATCTCGGCGTTCGCCTTGATGGGACACCGGTTGAAGAACTTGGCATCAGCACCCCGGGGAGCGCGAGCGCTCGCCTCACCCAGGGTTTCGACACCTCCGCCTTCACTCAGGCGGCACTTCACCAACTCCAGCCATCGCTCGACGCAATAACGGCATTGGCTACCGATGCCATTCGGAAAACCCTCGCCACCGCAGACTCGACAGCTACCGTTCGGAAATCGCTCGGTGCCATCACCGATGATGCGAGTCGTGCTCTGCTGCGATCGGCGATCGAAGCTGGTGATCCGGCCAGCCACACGACTGGTGACAACCCGCCCGCGGCGCTCGCCGAGAGCAAGAAGCGAGGTGGGCGATGATCAACTCGCTCGACGTCTATCTGTACGACGTGCATGTCGCGACGATCACGCGGCAGGGGGACAACCTCACCTTGCGGTACCTGCCCGCCTACGTCGCCAGCGATCAGCCGGTTCCGATCTCTGTTCAACTTCCAGTGGTGGCCGGCGCCGCTCCGGGGATCACTACCCGGCGATTCCTGGAGAACCTGCTTCCCGACCGGCCGGACGTCCGCGCAAAGTGGGCTCGGGATGCGAAGCTCACCAGCGACAGCGCGTTCGATCTCCTCACGGTGTATGGCGCCGATGTGGCGGGGGCGCTGGAGTTCTATCCGACTGGCACCGCGCGGCGCACTGTCTCTTATCTGACTCCGATTACTGACGAAGCGATTGCTGCCCGCATCCGCCAGATCCGGGCTGATGACTCTGATTGGCTCGGGCAGCGAGCGGTCGGGGAAGGGTTCTCTCTCGGCGGCGCTCAAGGCAAGTTCGCCCTCGCACACCGGGACGGCCAGTGGTTCGAACCCTCCGGACACCACCCCTCCACACACATCTTCAAGCCGGGCGTGCACACCCTTCCCGGATCCGACGTGACCGAACACATCACCCTCCAGGTAGCCCGGCAGCTCGGACTGAACGTTGCCAGCACCGAGGTCGGAGAGTTCGAGGGCGAGCACGTACTCATCGTGGAACGCTTCGACCGACTCAAGGAGGGAGACCGATACCTCCGCATCCACCAAGAAGACCTCGCCCAAGCCACTGGTGTCTCGTTCTTGAGCAAGTATGAAAGCGACGGCGGCCCTGGCTACCGAGACCTGTTCACCCTATTCGACCGTGAGTTGGATCCTGCGAACGCACGGGCGGCCAAGCTGCGGTTGGCGGAATGCTTCGTGTTCTCCTGGGTCGTCGGCCACAATGACGGCCACACCAAGAACTACTCCCTCAGCCACCTTCCCGGCGCCACGATTCTGTCACCGTTCTACGACCTCAACTCCTCTCTCCCATTTGAGCTCCCCTCGACCGTGCGCGCCACTGATTATCGAGCGTTCGACGAGGTCAAGCTCGCGTTCAGCATCGACGGCTCAGCCACCATCGGCAGCATCGGGCCCGCCAGCATTCGCGTGCTCGAGCGCGACGCTCAACTCCCCGAAGGCCACCTCGCAGAGTTCACTCTCACCGTCGCAGCAAGTCTCCAACCTGTCGTTGCCGACGTAATCGGGCATCTGCCGGACCAACTCCAGCAGATCGAGGCCGTGAAGCTCTACCCGTTCGCGACGTATGCGCAGACGCTTCGCGTAGGAGACCTGTTCCTCGCTTGACCGAGGCCGACCCGCCCGGCCCATTCAGTAGGGGATGGGAGCGCGTGGGAATCACGATCGTCCATGCTGGCAAAACGACGCTCTGAACGGATCGCTCGTCTCGTGGTGCGTTCCGAACAGGGCACACTGGAATGACCACGCAGTCATCGATCGAAGGAGACAAATGCCTGTCATAGCGATCATCGGAGCCGGACCCGGACTTGGCGCGGCGGTTGCCCGCAGGTTCGGGCATGAAGGATCTTCGGTCGCCCTGATCTCGCGTGACCAGTCGAAGCTCGACGCCATGGCCGCCGAGCTCGAAGCGATCGGGGTGACCGCCCGCGGTTTTGCCGCTGACGTTCTGAAGCCTGGGCAACTTGAGGATGCGCTTGCGCGTGCCGCGGCGGAGCTGGGCCCGATCACGGTGCTGCAGTACAGCCCGCTTCCGTCGCGCGACTACCTGAAGCCGGTGCTCGACCTGACTCCGGAGCTGGCGCTCGAGGCGCT
>NZ_JANLVV010000062.1:0-3838 GCF_031364185.1 Salinibacterium sp.
TCGTGCGCTCGTCGCATCCCGAAGCCATTTCATCATTCAGGATGCTGCCGAGCAGCACCGTGTGCTCGCCGCGCTCGATGCCATGCTCGACGCACACCCCCAGACAGCCGGGCTCGAGCAGATACCGGTGCCGTACCGCACGCTGTGCTTCCGCGTCACGCTCGCGGCAACCGCTGTCTGACCTGTTCGCCTCACCGTGCCCTCCTTGCGCTCGATGCCTACCGTGCCCTCCGTGCGCGCCGAGACCGCGCAGAGTGTTGCTACAACCCGCGGCGTAGGCACAATTTGAGCACTCTCGGCGGCCGACGCTCCGCGGCGCAGCTCGTGGCGACGCAGGACATTGGCTCCTCCGGCGCGACGGCCGCGAGTCGCTAGCCGTCCAGCGTGTCCGGGTATCGCGATCCGTCCGCAAAATTGCCGTAGAGCGCCCGGTCGCCGTCGGTGACGGAGTCGACCAGCAGATCTCCTCCCACAAACGCGCCGCGCCACGACGCCCCTCTGCCACCGAACACCTCCTCGCGGTCGCCACGAGAGCGCGGTCGGTTGATGCCGAACTTGAACGACTGCACCTCCTCGCGCACCCGCGCGGCGAAGGCCGCGTCGTCGGTGGCGACGGACGACACGAGACTGCCGTTGGAGACATTCATCGCCGCAATGAATTCCGCTTCCGTGTCGACGAGCACGATCGAATCAATAGGCCCGAAAGGTTCAGAGTGGTGCAGCGACCACGCGCGGGGAGGTTCGAGCACGCAAGCGGGGGCGACGTAGGCGGCGAGATCCTGACCGGGAAGGAACTTTCCCTTTGAAAGATCCCCGTGATACAGCGGCACTCCGCCCATCGTGATCGCCTCGTTGTATTGGCCCCGCAATTCACTCGCTTTGGTCTTCTGGATGACGGGTCCGAACTCGAGATCGGGCAGGTCGTCGCCTGCATCCTCCACCGCGAATGGATGCCCGAACCTCACGTTGCCGATGACCGAGAGGTACATCTGCAGAAAGTCAGGGAACAGCCGCCGCTGCACGACGTACCGGGGGTAGGCGGTGCAACGCTGTTTCGCGTACTCGAATCCTTTGCGCAACAGTGGAGCAAGGTCATCCCACTGAGAAAAGTCCCAGACGCCCCAGGCGTTCAACCCTTCCTGTTCGAGGATGTGGCGTTTGCCGAAGTTGGCCAGAGTCACGGCCGCCGCTCGCCCATTTGACCGTCCGCCGACGAAGGCAAGGGCGCCGAGATCGGGCGAAGAGATGAGTGCATCGCCGAGCTCGCTACCTACGCCGGAGACCAGCGTGACCGGGAGCCCCGCCCGGGCCATCATCGCGTGCGCCAACGTGAGCGCATGGAATCCGCCCTGGGATGGCGTCTTGGCGATGACGGCATTGCCGGCCAAAAGCTGCACCAGTTCGGCATGCACCAGCACGCTCAGTGGATAGTTCCACGAGGCGATGTTGGAAACCGGGCCAGGCAGCGGCCGTCGCCCCTCCATCTGGCGCTCGATGTTCGAGATGTACCACTCCACGCCTTCGACACACCGGTCAATGTCGGCGCAGGCGATCTTCCAGGGTTTTCCGATTTCCCACATCAGCAGCAGCGCGATCGCATCCCGGCTGTCGCGAAGACCATCGAGTGCCGCCGAGACCCGAGCGATTCGCTCGTCGAGTGGAACAACAGCCCATTCTCGATGCTGGCCAACAGCATCGGCCACCGCCTCGACAGCCGCATCGTGGTCGATGCGCGGCGGCCCGGGGATGGGTGCCTGGTCGACCGGGTTCACGTGCTCACCGGGCTGGCCCACGGCCTTCCACTCGCCGCCGATGAAATTGCTGAAACGATCGATATCGAACGCTTCCGGCGCCAGTGCCCTCGCTCTGGCCGCAACCGTATTCCATTCAGTTCCGGGTTTGAGGATGAGCGTCATTGCTGGTCCGATCGACGGGGGTGCCCCCGGTGCAGAGGGATTGCGTCATCCTAGTTGGCCGAGCCGGGTAGATCTCCAGCTTCCGATCCCGACCTGGCGCCCGCGTCGCCGTCCGATCCTGCACACCGCGCGCCGCATTGGCCTCCGCGCGTCTCGCACCATGCTCCTTGGGCCCCGACTGGTCCTGCGCATCCATCGAATGTGCGCAAAATGTTGCTACGCCCCGCAGCGTAGGCACAGTTTGCGCACTCTTGACGGTCAGGGCCGCCCGGGCGGTGCCCGTTGCCTCGCTCCGGGCCCCAGCACCCGCGCCGGTGAACAGCTCAGGCTGGCGGCCGGGGCCGCGAGGCGCAGTCCCGGGCTCCACCCGGCTCGCCAGCCTGACCTAACAACTGACCGGTGCACCACGTGATCGATCGACGTCGACACGATAACAGCCCGGGTACTCTTAACCCTCGTGGCTCTCACTATCGCAATCGTCGGTCTTCCCAACGTCGGCAAGTCGACGCTCTTCAACGCTCTCACCAAGAACCAGGTGCTGGCGGCGAACTATCCGTTCGCCACCATTGAGCCAAACGTCGGTGTGGTGAGCCTGCCAGACAAGCGACTCAACGTCCTCGCCGAGATCTTCTCGAGCGAGCGCATCCTGCCGGCTCCGGTCTCGTTCGTCGACATCGCGGGGATCGTGAAGGGAGCCTCCGTGGGCGAGGGTCTCGGCAATAAGTTTCTCGCCAACATCCGCGAGGCCGACGCGATCGCCCAGGTCATCCGCGGGTTTGCCGACCCCGACGTCATCCACGTCGATGGCAAGGTCGATGCCGCCTCCGACATGGAGACCATCAATACCGAGCTGATCCTCGCCGATCTGCAGACCCTCGAGAAGGCCATCACCCGGTACGAGAAAGAGGTCAAGACGAAGCGGGCTGAGCCGATCGTGCTCGAGACGGCGCTTGCCGCGCAGAAGGTGCTGAACGAGGGCAACCCGCTGTCGTCATCCGGAATCGACACCGAGCCGATTCGCGAACTCGGCCTGCTGACCACGAAACCCTTCATCTACGTCTTCAACATCGACGAGGCTGTGCTGCAGGATGCCTCGGCTCTCGCCACCCTGGCGGCTCTCGTCGCACCGGCCAAGGCCATCTTCCTCGACGCCAAACTCGAATCAGAACTCATCGATCTCGACGAGGCGGACGCGGCTGAACTCCTCGCCTCGACGGGCCAGGACGAAAGCGGACTCGACCAGCTCGCCCGCATCGGCTTCGACACCCTCGGACTGCAGACCTACCTGACCGCCGGGCCGAAAGAGTCGCGCGCCTGGACGATCGGCAAGGGCTGGAAGGCCCCGCAGGCCGCGGGCGTCATCCATACCGATTTCGAGAAGGGCTTCATCAAGGCCGAGGTTATCGGATTCGCCGACCTGGTCGAGACCGGCTCGATCGCCGAGGCCCGCGCCAAAGGTAAGGCCCGCATCGAGGGCAAGGACTACGTCATGCAGGATGGCGACGTGGTGGAGTTCCGCTTCAACAACTGACGCGCCTCGCGCCCCTTCGAGAGAGGGCACACTGGAATGACCACGACGTCATCGATCGAAGGAGAAACATGCCCGTTATCGCCATAATCGGAGCCGGACCCGGACTTGGCGCGGCGGTTGCCCGCAGGTTCGGGCATGAAGGATTTTCGGTCGCCCTGATCTCGCGTGACCAGTCGAAGCTCGACGCCATGGCCGCCGAGCTCGAAGCGATCGGGGTGACCGCCCGCGGTTTTGCCGCTGACGTTCTGGTGCCTGGGCAACTTGAGGATGCGCTTGCGCGTGCCGCGGCGGAGCTGGGCCCGATCACGGTGCTGCAGTACAGCCCGCTTCCGTCGCGCGACTACCTGAAGCCGGTGCTCGACCTGACTCCGGAGCTGGCGCTCGAGGCGCT
>NZ_JANLVV010000077.1:0-21639 GCF_031364185.1 Salinibacterium sp.
TGGTCGAGGTACTTCTCGACGAAACACTCCCCCCGGCCGAAGGCGGCGACGGCCTCACGGGTGGCCGATTCAAACAGTTCGGGGATCTCTTCGCGGGTGCGGGCGACCTTGAGCCCGCGTCCGCCTCCACCGAAGGCGGCCTTGATGGCAACCGGCAGCCCGTGGATGTCGACGAAGTCGAGCACCTCCTCGCCGCCCGAGACGGGGTTGAGCGTGCCGGGCGCGAGCGGCGCCCCGACCTTCTCGGCGATATGCCGCGCCGACACTTTATCGCCGAGTTGCTCAATGGCGGAGGGCGATGGGCCGATCCAGACCAGCCCGGCATCGATGACCGCCTGCGCGAAACTGGCGTTCTCGGCCAGAAATCCGTAGCCGGGGTGCACGGCGTCGGCGCCGGAGCGGCGAGCCACCGACAGTAGCTTCTCGATGACGAGGTAGGTTTCCGCGCTCGTGGTGCCGTCGAGGGCGTACGCCTCATCGGCGAGTTTGACGTGCCGTGCGTCACGATCCTGGTCGGCGTAGACGGCGACGGAGGCGATTCCGCTGTCTTTTGCTGCGCGGATGACGCGTACGGCGATCTCTCCACGATTGGCGATGAGTACCTTCGTGATGCGAGCCATAGTTGACTAGCTTATGGGGATGGGGGTGGCTGGCTTTGACGCGTCCCGACAAAAACTCCTCGCGAAGGCTGTGGGTTTCTACAGGACCACGCGGTTCCACAGCGAGTGCCACGGGATGCCGAACTCGAGCAGCAGGGTGCGCAGCAGCGCGACGGACAGTCCCACGACGGCATGCGGGTCGCCGTCGATTCTCGAGATGAAAGGCGCGCCGAGGCTGTCGATCGTGAAGGCGCCGGCTACCTCCAACGGCTCCCCGGTGGCGATGTATGCGTCGATTTCGTCGTCGGTGATGGAGTCGGCGAAGGTGACGGATGCGGTGGAGACTCCGCCGACGGCCTCGCCTCGTAGGCCCCCTCGGTGGTCGATCAGCCAGTGGCCCGAGTGCAGCATCCCGGTGCGTCCGCGCTGTGCCCGCCAGCGCTCGCGGGCTATCTGCGGATGGTGTGGCTTGCCAAACAGCTCCCCATCCAGTTCGAACGCCGAATCGCCGCCGAGTATGAACCCATCGATCACCGAGCGGCCCACGACGGCCTCGGCTTTGGCCCGGGCGAGTAGCTGCACCAGCTCGGGGCCGCCGAGCGGTCCGGCGGCGGCGGCCACGGCATCCTCATCCACGCCGGACGATAACAGCACTGGTTCGACGCCCACGGCGCGCAGGGTGGCGAGCCGGGCGGGCGAGGTCGAGGCGAGGTACAGCTGCACGGTGCTCCTATGCTCGAATAATGGGTGAATTCGCTGGCAGGTCGATCGAGGTCGACGTTACCAATATTGCGCACGGCGGGGTGGGGGTTGCCCGCTATGAGGGGCGCGTCGTGTTCGTGGCCGATGCGATCCCGGGGGAACGGGTACTGGCTCGGGTGAGCGAAGATTCGAAGAAATCTTTCTGGCGCGCCGAGACGGTGCAGGTGCTGCAGTCGAGCGAATTCAGGCAGCCTCATGTGTGGTCCGCCGCATCCCTTGATCGCGATCCGGTCGATCGGGCGGGCGGCGCCGAGTTCGGGCACATCCGGCTTTCACACCAGCGCGAGTTGAAGCGGCAGGTGCTGGCCGAATCACTCCAGCGCATGGCCGGGGTGACCAGCGATGTGCAGGTCGAGCCGCTCGAGGGTGACGAGGAGCGTGGTGGCACCGGATGGCGCACCCGCGTCAGGCTGCATGTCGACGATTCGGGGCGGGCTGGCCCGTTCGCGGCCCGATCGCACCGTGTCATCCCCGTCACCGAGCTGCCGCTGGCCACGGATGAGCTGTCGGCCGCGGCGCCCCTCGACCAGGACTTCACCGGCTCGGAGCACGTTGACGTGCTTGCCCCATCGACCGGGGGTGTGCGGCTGATCATTGGTGGAAAGGTGCCGCAGAAGCGCAGCACCATCACCGAGGTGGTGGGGAAGCGGGAGTTTCGGCTGGCCGATTCCGGCTTCTGGCAGGTGCATCGCAGTGCCGCCGCTGCTCTGACGATGGCTGTACAGGAAGCGGTCGACCCCGGCAGGTTTGATCCGCTCGCGCACAACCTCGACCTCTATGGCGGCGTGGGCCTGCTCGCCGCCGCCGTGGCGGATCGGTTCGGCCCTGCGACCAGGATCACCACGATCG
Source organism: Salinibacterium sp. (assembly GCF_031364185.1). Classification (NCBI taxonomy): domain Bacteria; kingdom Bacillati; phylum Actinomycetota; class Actinomycetes; order Micrococcales; family Microbacteriaceae; genus Salinibacterium; species Salinibacterium sp. Next base: position 2,211 of record NZ_JANLVV010000077.1, read on the forward strand.
AGAGCGACGCGATCGCCACCGACTACGCGGCAGACAACCTCGCCGAGTGGCTGGGGGCACGGTCCGAGACCGCCCGGGTTGAACGGTGGGTGCGTGACCTGGCGGCGACGGCGACGGCATCGGAGAGATCGCGACTCGCGCGGGCCACGGTGGTGCTCGACCCGCCACGCTCGGGGGCGGGCAGGGACGTGGTTGCCTCGGTCGCCGCGCTGGCGCCGGCCCAGGTCGTGTACGTGGCGTGTGACCCCGTGGCATTTGCTCGCGATGTGCAATTCTTCTCGGGCCACGGGTACACCCTCACCGGTCTTCGGGCTTTCGACCTCTTTCCAAATACCCATCACGTCGAGGCGGTGGGAACGCTCTCGCGATCCTGATGGCGGCGGGATGTTGCTGAAGCTTTCGAGGCTCCGCGCCGTTAAGCTGTACCCATCACCCTCGTGAGATCGGAACTGTTGTGGTTGAGTCACCTGTCATTGGCACCCCCGGCGGGGTCGAGACCTCGCATGTCAGGGTCGCCGTAGTCGACGATCACGAGTCGGTGCGGCTCGGCCTGAAGGCGGCTTTCATCGACCAGGGCTACGACTTCGTGCTCGAAGCCGCGACGGTCGATGAGTTTGTTGAACGGCTCGCCGGTAGGGAAGTGGATGTCGTCGTCCTCGACCTCTCCCTCGGAGACGGCTCGACGGTCACCGACAACGTCAAGCGGGTGCAGGCGACGGGCTCAGCGGTGCTCGTGCACAGCATCGCCGACCGGGTGGCCAGCGGCAGGGAGGCGCGGGCCGCTGGTGCTGCCGGCGTCATCCCCAAGTCGTCCGCCACCAAGACGGTGCTTGCCGCAGCCGCGACGGTGGCAAGGGGTGACGTGCTCAACAACCTGGAGTGGGCCACCGCGATCGATGCCGACCGCGATTTCGCAAAGGCGCAGCTCGGCCGCCGCGAGCGCGAAATTCTTCACCTGTATGCCTCGGGGCTGCCGTTGAAGCTGGCAGCGCAGCAGCTCGGCATCGGGTATTCGACGGCGCGGGAATACCTGGACCGCATCCGGTTGAAATATGTCGAGGTCGGTCGCCCCGCCCCCACCAAAGTCGACCTGCTTCGCCGGGCGGTCGAAGACGGAATCCTGCCAGGGCTGGACCCGGATGGTGGAGATGGCCGATAGCAGGGCGACAGTCAGGTCAGTCCCGCAGGGTAAGCAGCCCAGAAACCCGATCAGCCGTAAGCAGGTCGAGAAGGTCATCTCCCGCAGCGTTGCGGTGTTCGGAATCGTGTTTGGTGCCCAAACGGTGCCGTGGCTCCTCGGCCAGCTCGACGAGGCGTACCCCATCTGGCTGTGGATTGTCGTTCCGGCGCTGTTCGGCTCGCTGGTCGTCGTCCTGGTTTTGTCGTTTGTGCAGCTGTGGGTGCGGCAGGCGCACGGGGTGTTCGCCGTCGTCTACATCGCATCCCTGGTGAGCTGGCCCTTCACCGTCATTCCCGGGGCCGAGGTGCTTCCGGGCATCCACTGGCTCAACTACATCCTCACGGTGGCGACCGCCATGGCCGCGATCGCGTTCAGCACCCGGGTGGGCACCATTTACCTGCTCGTCGCGTCACTCATCTACGGAGTCGTGCGCATCACGCCGCAGGGTGGCGGCGCCCAGTGGCAAACGGCCGTGGTCGAAAGCGTCTACGCAGTCATTCTGGGGGCGGCGATTATGATCATCGTCACCATGCTGAGGCAGGCTGCTACCAAGGTCGATGTTGCCCAGGGCAACGCTCTCGATCGCTACGGCCGGGCGGTGCGCCAGCATGCGATGGAGGTCGAGCGCGTGCAGGTCGACTCGATCGTGCATGACAGCGTGTTGACAACATTCATCTCGGCCGCCCGCGCCTACACTCCCGAGGCGCAGGCGCTCGCCGGAAAAATGGCCGGTAACGCCATTGGCCATTTGCGGGATGCTGCGGCGGCAAGTCCCGACGATGGCACCATGTTGCGGCTGACCGCGCTCACATCGAAAATTGCTGACAGCGCCAACGGGCAGTCAAGCCGCTTTGAGGTCAGCGTGCGCGCCATCGGCACCCAGTCGATTCCGGTTCAGGCGGCGGACGCGGTGCATTCGGCCGCCGTGCAGGCCATGGTCAATAGCCAGCAGCATGCGGGCGAGAGCGCCGTAGCACGTTGGGTGACCATGCGGGGCGTGGCTCCCGATGGCATCGAGGTCATCGTTGGCGATAGGGGCGCCGGTTTCATCCTGTCGGATGTGCCGGGCGAGCGGCTCGGCGTGCGGGTGTCCATTCTTGAGCGCATCGCGAATGCGGGTGGAATTGCGATCATCCACTCGGCTCCGCAGCAGGGCACCGTCATCACGATCCGCTGGCCGCACACGCCGGAGCCCCAGCCCGCTGAACTGGGCGATGTCACCGAAGCCTGGGGTGCGGCGCGATGAATATCGGTATTCCGCGCTACCTGATCGTGGGAATCGCCGCGTTCTTCTCCGCGTATCACATCCTGCTCGCGCTGTTCACGCTCGACCAGCCGAGGCATCCGGCGCCCATCATCGTCGCCATGGTGCTGTACGGCATTGCGACTCTGATCAGCCTGCTGCCCTTCGGGCCGGTGCGGATGCCCGTGGCGATGGCGGCGTTCAACCTCGCGGTGGTCATCGCCATCACGCTACTGGTGGCAAACGAGCTCGACTTCGCGCGCCCTGGCGGCACCGGCTACGCCAGTTGGTATGTTGCGGCCAGCGGCACGCTGCTCACGATTACCTCCACCCGGTTGCGCCATACCTTCGCCTGGCTGGGGATCGCCTTTCTCGTGGTGCACACCATCGCCATCGTCGGCGCCGTCGGCCCGGCTGGCATCTTCAGCCTCGGAATTGTCGGCAGCGCTTCCTGGGTCGCCGTGTCGCACGTGCTCAGCGTCGCACTGGCCAAGGCGTCAAAGGATGCGCAACGGTTTGCGCTGGCCGAGCGCGAGGCCACGGAGTGGCAGGCCGCGCAGGATGCCCACGTGCACGAGCGCCAGTTTCGGCTGGGGCAAACCAGTGTCATGGCGATCGAGATGCTGCGCCGGGTGGAGGGCAGTGGCGGCAGCCTCACCGACATCGAACGCCAGGAGTGCCTGTATCTGGAGGGCGCCATTCGCGATGAGATCCGCGGTAGGAAGCTGCTCAACGACGCGGTTCGCGACGAGGTCATGCAGGCTCGCCGTCGGGGTGCGACCGTCACCCTGCTCGACGAGGGAGGCATCGACGATCTGTCTGAGGATGAACTCGACAGGGTGCTCACCAGGCTGGCGTTAGCTATTCACGAGAGCAACGCCGATAAGGTCATTGCCCGCACCGTGCCGGAGGGTTCGGATGTCGCGGTGACGGTAGTCGGGCTGCGCAGCATCGCAGATCGCGAATCCGTTGCGCTCGGCCTGGATTCGCTCGAGGACGATGAAGTCGACCTATGGCTCGAGATCCCGCGAATTCCCGTTACGCCGTAGCGACCCGGACGGAGCGGCACTCGAGAGGGATAGCGTCAGGGCCGAAGTGGCTCTGGGAGCACTTCTTCGGCCCTGATGCTAAATCCCGAGTCAGGGCAATAACCCGAATATTGCCCTGACTCGCCCCCAGAACATCGGCGCGCTTACCCTAGTCCGCCGATGAATGGTGGTGTTACTCACGATGTGAGACACCTTGCACCGTTAACTATGCCGTGGGCGCGCCTCGTGAAATAGTCGTCTTTTTGGGGGACTGTCGGGGTACAGTTTTGCCGACCTCAGGCCTATTCCAACGCGAAATCCGGTCTTTTTGAGGGCAGCGACCGCGGTAAATCGGGGTACATTCGACGCTTTCCGGACGTATCCGGCGCTGTCGGGTGGGCAGGGCTCTCACATTCGGCCGCGCATACTGCGGATTTCGTCGTGCGAGGGCCTTCACTGCACCGCATCCGCAAGAGCGACCCCCGTTCGGGGGCATTATCGTGTTATTTTGTCATCATTCCCGCGCGACCGCGGTGGGGATCGTTCCGTCTAAGACGCTCTCCCCCGGTTCAGGGCGGACTGCATGCCCGACAGGGCATTTGGCGCACCGCCGCTCCCGCTCCCGCGGGGGCATCGTTAGTCGCCCGCGACACTTTCTCCTCTGTCGTCACGAAGACGGCGGAGCGGTCATCGGCAGGGTTTTTCACGACGCCGGGGAACTGCGACGTCATGCGGATCCCTCGGTCTGGCCCAAGAGATCGCGCCATAGGCAGCAGCCAAATGAAGGAGAATTTTGCTCGAGCGTGTGGTGAGCCCCGAAAACCAGGGACCCGGAGCGGGGTTATCCTTCATTTGGTCGGAAAAGACGGCACCTCTTGGCGGGATCTCCCAGTCCAACGTCACGCGAAGGATGCGATGCGGCGCCTGACCGGCAGGCTCTTCAGGCGGGCCGGGTCGCGCGCCAGTCGCGCACACGACCCAGGATGAGCTGGACTACGGCACTCTTGGCCTCTGCGTAGTAGTTCAGGTCGCTCCATTGCTGCTGCGACAGCGTCTTCTTCGTGGCCGCGTAGAGAGCGCGATCCGAACCGCTCATTCGTAGCCAGTCACGAAAATCGCGGTAGTCGTCGATCACCATGCGCCGCGCTTCTCGCCCGCCGATCAAGACCCCGTCCAGTTGCGCATCCATCTTCTTACTCATGAGGTGATTCTCTCAACCGCGCGGTGCACTTCTCTCAAGGTGCTAGGCCGTCGTGAGGTGGTCGAAACGGCGCAGGATCAGACCTTCCCGCAGTGCCCACGGGCATATCTGCACTGACTCGATGTGAAGACCTTCCATGGCCGTCTGCGCCACGAGCGCCGCCGCGAGCAGTTGGCGCGACCGAAGCGCTGACACTCCGGGAAGCGTGGCACGGTCCGCGGAGGCCATCGCCGAGAGTCGCGACGCCCACAGGACCACGTCATGTAGGCGCAGTTCCCTCCGCACGTAAGGTCCGTCTGCGCGAGGCGCGGAACCGGTCAGGCGGGCGAGGGAACGGAAAGATTTGGAGGTTGCCGAGACGATGGTCGGCGATCCCAATCGTTGGATGTCGGCGATGGAATCGTCGAGGGTCGCGCGGATGTGTTTGCGCACGGCTTTGACGCTTTTGGCGGTGGGCGGGTCTTCGTCCAGGAAGTCCCGGGTGAGCCTGCCAGCACCGAGGGGCACGGACAGCGCAAGTTCGGGTTGTTCGTCTGCCCCCATCGCCAGCTCGAATGACCCGCCGCCGATGTCGAGGTTCAGGATGGTGCCTGCTCCCCAGCCGTACCAGCGCCGCACCGCGAGGAAGGTCACCGCCGCCTCATCGGAACCGCTCAGTTCGATGAGCCGGGTGCCGGTTTCGGCGAAGACGCGCGCGAGAACCGCACGACCGTTCCCAGCTTCGCGAAGGGCCGAGGTGGCAAAGGCCATCACGTCTTCGGCTCCGTGCTGCTGTGCAAGGATCGTTGCCTCGGCCACGAACTGGATGAGTTTGCTTTCACCGGTGGCCGAGATCGACCCGTCGTCATCGAGAAACTCGATGAGCTGAAGCGGCCGTTTATGCGAGGTGAGCGGCACGGGGCGCGCGCCAGCGTGGGCATCGATCACCAGCAGATGAACGGTGTTAGAACCGATATCAAGAACGCCCAGTCGCATGAGCCGAATCTATCGTCTGGTCGAGAGCCGCCCACTATCCGAAGAAATCGCGCTATCCGGAGAAATCGCGCCAGGACCCGGCGCCCGGGGTGAGCGGTGTCCGCACCGAACGCTGGCTGCGCTGCCACGCCGAGACGCGCACCTCGCCCTCGACAGCCATCCCCCCGGCGAGCTCGTCGAGAGCACGGTGCAGCACGGCGGTCACGGCGGCCACATCCTCCTCTGTGGCGCCGGGGGACACGATGCGAAGGGTGGCGGGCGCGCCACTATCTGCCGACGCCGTCACAGCGGGATGTTCCCGTGCTTTTTGGCGGGCACGGTGGCTCGTTTGGTCCTCAGTGCGCGCAGCGCCTTGATCACGGCGACGCGCGTGGCCGCGGGCTCGATCACCCCGTCGAGCTCGCCACGCTCCGCGGCAAGGAACGGGGATGCGACGTTGTAGGTGTACTCGTTGGCGAGGCGGGTGCGCACCGCCGCGACATCCTCACCCGCAGCCTCGGCGGCCTTGATCTCGCCACGGTAGAGGATATTGACGGCCCCCTGCCCGCCCATGACGGCGATCTCCGCGGTGGGCCAGGCGTAGTTGAGGTCGGCACCGAGCTGCTTGGAGCCCATGACGATGTAGGCGCCGCCGTAGGCCTTGCGGGTGATGACGGTGACGAGGGGAACCGTCGCCTCCGCGTACGCGTACAGCAGTTTTGCCCCGCGGCGGATCACCCCGGTCCACTCCTGGTCGGTGCCGGGGAGGTAGCCGGGAACATCCACCAGGGTCAGGATGGGGATGCTGAACGCGTCGCAGAATCGCACAAACCTGGCCGACTTCTCGCCCGCCTCGATGTTCAGCGTTCCGGCCATCGCCTGGGGCTGGTTGGCCACGATTCCCACGGTGCGGCCCTCTACTCGACCGAAGCCCACCACGATGTTGGGCGCGAAGAGCGGTTGGGTTTCGAGGAAGTCGCCGTTGTCGACGATGTGCTTGATGATGGTCGTGACGTCGTACGGCTGGTTGGGGCTGTCGGGGATGATCGAATTCAGTTTGCGGTCTTCATCGGTGATCTCGAGCTCGACTTCGCTCTCGTAGACCAGCTGCTCGGCCAGGTTGTTATCGGGCAGGAAGCCGATGAGCGTGCGGGCGTAGTCCAGCGCATCGTCTTCGTCGCTGGCGAGGTAGTGCGAGACGCCCGAGATCTTGTTATGGGTAAGGGCTCCGCCGAGCTCCTCCATGCCCACGTCCTCCCCGGTGACGGTCTTGATCACGTCCGGGCCGGTCACGAACATCTGGGAGGTCTTGTCGACCATGATCACAAAGTCGGTCAGCGCCGGCGAGTAGACGGCACCACCGGCGGCCGGGCCCATGATGATCGAAATCTGGGGGATGACACCGGAGGCCTGGGTGTTGCGGCGGAAGATCTCACCGTATTTGCCGAGGGCCACCACACCCTCCTGGATGCGGGCGCCCCCGGAGTCGAGCATCCCGATGATGGGCACGCCGGTCTTGATGGCGTGATCCATCACCTTGATGATCTTCTCGCCGGCGACCTCACCGAGCGACCCGCCGAAGATCGTTAAATCCTGCGAGTAGACAGCGACCTGGCGGCCGTGGATGGTGCCGAGGCCGGTCACGACGGCGTCACCATACGGCCTCTTCTTCTCCATGCCGAAGGCGTGGGTGCGATGACGAACGAACTCGTCAAGTTCGACGAACGAACCATGGTCGAGTAGCTGCTCGATGCGCTCGCGCGCGGTTTTCTTGCCCTTCGAGTGTTGCTTCTCGATGGCGGCTTCACCGCTCGCGGTCACCGCCTCGTGGTACCGCACCTTCAGGTCGGCGATGCGACCAGCGGTCGTCGACAGGTCAGGCACGTGAGGTGCGGTGTGAGGTGCGGCGGGGCGTGCGGCGGGGGTTGCGGCGTCAAAAGTCACGTTGTCACCTTACCCACCAGCACAATGGGCATGTCGTTGGTGGATCCACACAGAAACGGGGGCCTAACCTGTGGGGATGCACCTTCCCCTGTCGCGAGCGGTCGCCGCGCGCCTCGCTGTGCTGCCGCAGACCGGGTCGACCAACGCCGAACTGGTGGCACGGGCATCCGGCGGCACCCTGCCCGATTTTTCGGTGCTGGTGACCACGAACCAGACCGCCGGCCGCGGTCGGCTCGGGCGGGTGTGGGTCGCGCCGCCGGGCCGGACGCTCGCCGTGTCGGTGTTTCTGGCCACGGGGCCGGTGTCACCCGATCGACTGGGCTGGGTGCCCCTCATCGCCGGGCTGGCGATGACCCGGGCGGTCTCGCGCCTGGTTGATGACCACGAGGTCACCCTGAAGTGGCCGAACGATGTGCACGTCGATGGCCTCAAGGTGTCGGGAATCCTGTCAGAACTCGTGCCGGGAATCGGTGTCGTGATCGGGGCCGGCCTCAACCTGACCATGACCGCGGATGAGCTGCCGACGACAACCTCCACCTCGCTGTCGCTGATCGGGTTCGGTAGAACCTCCGGCGTCATGGCCGACGATGCGACGGTGGATGCCGCCCTCAGCGGATATCTCGTCGAACTCTCGTCGATGTGCTCGGCTTTTGCTGCCGCCGGTTTCGACGCGGAGAGCACGGGGCTCCGCGCCGCGGTCACGGCCGCCTGCGGCACCATCGGGCGGAACGTGCGCGTGGACCTCCCCGGTGGCAACCAGCTGTTCGGCACAGCGACGGCCCTGGATGAGCACGGGCGGCTGGTGGTCGACGGCACCAGCTTTGCGGGCTCACGTGCCATCGCGGCGGGCGACGTGACTCATCTGCGACACGCGTGAGTCTGAGCTGCCAGTGACCTCCCCACCGGACGGCGAGACGGTGATCGTGCGGCTGCGTCCGCACGCGCGGGCGCTGTTCTGGCCGACGGTGCTGCTGGTCGCGGTGGCCGGAGCGGTGGGATTCGCCGCGGGTATCGTCCCTGAGCAATGGCAGTCTCTCGCGGTGCTGCTGTTGGCGGCCCTGCTGGTCATCGCCGGATGGTTCGTGCCACTGGTGCGTTGGCTTTCGCGCCGCTACACGATCACCACCAGGCGCACCGTGGTTCGTGGTGGCGTGCTCGTGCGGTCGACCCAGGAGCTGCTGCACAGTCGCGCGCACGATGTGACGCTGCGCCGTGGCGTGCTGCAATCGATGTTCCGCAGCGGCGACGTGATCCTGAATGCGGGCCAGAACCCCGTGGTGCTTCGGGATGTCCCGTCAGCCGGCCTTGTCCGGGAGGCGTTGCACGACCTCATCGACGGCGCGCAGCAGCCTCCGTCGGCGTGGTGATCGCGGCATCCTGAACCGAATCGTTCGCCGCATCGGCCTCGTCACGCAGCGGTCGCTCACGGTTCGGGTGGAACACCCAGTACCGGTAGAACGCGAACCGGAACGCCGTGCCCAGCGCCAGGCCGACCACATTGCTGGAGATGTTGTCGGCCAGAACCGAGGTGAACCCGAGCAGGTAGTGCGAGACCCAGAGGCACGACAGGGCGATGAGCATGCCGCCGACGCTGACCGCGACGAACTCGAGCCCTTCGCGCAGCATCGTCGATCGCTTGGTGGCCCTGAAGGTCCAGTACCGGTTGCCGACGTAGTTGGCGGCGATGGCAAGCATGGTCGAAATGACCTTCGCGATGAACGGCCCCGCATGCACCACGGACGGTTCGAGCACCGTCGCGCGCAGCAGGTTGAACACGCTCACGTCGATGACGAGGCCGATCAGCCCGACGACGCCAAAACGGGCGAGTTGGGTGATGAACCGGCGCATGAGTCCTCATTGGGGGAGAATGGATGAACGTAAGACTGGGCCGCAGCGTCAGCGCAGGCGTCCAGCCAGGAGCCAGGAGACCGGATGCCCCCCACGATCGGTGTCATCGGAGGCGGCCAACTCGCTCGGATGATGATACCCCCCGCAGTTGAGCTTGGCATTGAGATTCGCGTGTTCGCCGCGAGCGCGGGGGAATCCGCGGGGCTTGCGGTCACGCAACTCGGCGACTACACGAATGCCGACGATGTGCTCCGGTTCGCCGAGGGTGTGGACGTGGTCACCTTCGATCACGAACATGTGCCGCAGGAGGTGCTGCGGGCCCTGGTCGCGCACGGTGTCGCTGTGCATCCTGGGCCGGATGCGCTGCAGTATGCGCAGGACAAACTGGCGATGCGGCAGCGACTCTCGCAGCTCGGCCTGCCGATTCCGGACTGGGCGGCCGTGGCATCCACTCAGGAGCTCGACGCCTTTTTGCTCGAGCACGGCGGCCGTGGCGTCGTGAAGACGGCGAAGGGTGGATACGACGGCAAAGGTGTGCGGGTCGTCTCCGGCTCGGCGGAGGTGGCCGACTGGTTCGAGGGTGGCGCGCCGTTGCTCATCGAAGAGCTGGTCGATTTTCGGCGCGAACTCTCCCAGGTGCTCGCGCGGCGCCCCTCGGGTGAGATCGCGCTGTGGCCGGTCGTCGAGTCGATCCAGGTGGGCGGGGTCTGCGCCGAGGTCGTCGCTCCGGCGCCGGCGGCGAGCGAGAAACTCGTCGAGATGGCGGCCTGGATCGCGACAACGATCGCCGCACAACTGGATGTGACCGGGGTACTCGCCGTCGAGCTGTTCGAGACGACGGATGATCGCCTCCTGGTCAACGAACTCGCGATGCGACCGCACAACAGCGGCCACTGGAGCATCGACGGCTCGGCGACCAGCCAGTTCGAGCAGCATTTGAGGGCGGTGCTGGATCTGCCGCTCGGCCCCACGACCATCAGGGAGCCGTGGAGCGTGATGGTGAACGTGCTCGGCGGAGTGACCGGTAACCGGTATCCGGCGGCGCTCGCCGACCAGCCCGAGGTGAAGTACCACTTCTACGGCAAAGATCCGCGCCCCGGGCGCAAGGTCGGCCACGTCACGGCCGGCGGGAGCGAGCTGGATGACGTCGTATTTCGCGCGCGTGCCGCGGCGGCGTTCTTTGAGGATTGACACCTACCATAGGGGCGTGCCAGAACCAGAAGTCCGTGACCTCGAAGAGGCGGCCGCCCTCGTCGCGGTCGTAATGGGCTCCGACTCCGACTGGAGCGTCATGGTCGAGGCGACCGCGGCTCTGACGGAATTCGGCATCCCCTACGGGGTGCACGTCCTGTCTGCGCACCGTGCACCCGAGAAGATGATCGCGTTCGGCACGGCAGCGGCGTCTCGGGGCATCCGGGTCATCATCGCCGGCGCGGGAGGGGCGGCACACCTGCCCGGCATGCTCGCCTCCGTCACCACACTTCCGGTCATCGGCGTTCCCGTGCCACTCGCGACTCTCGACGGCCTCGACTCCCTGCTGTCGATCGTGCAGATGCCGGCAGGCATCCCGGTCGCCACCGTTTCCATCGGGGGCGCTCGCAACGCTGGGATCCTGGCGGCACGCATTCTCGGCTCTGGCGACCCCGCGCTCACCGTGAAGCTCGCCGTGTATGCCCGCGGCCTCGAGGCGATGGTGGATGAGAAGGACGCCGCACTCAAGAGGAGCCTGGACAGCACCCTGGACCAGCCTCCCGCATCCGTCGTACGCAGCGAATGAGCAGCCTTCCCCTTACCGGTGCCTCCGCGGGCAGCGGCCGGATGACGATTCGCAGGCCGGATCTGTCGAGCCGCCGGGTGATGACAACGCGGGCGTGGTGGCTCCTCATCCTGAACTTTCTCGTTCCCGGTTCCGCCCAATTGCTTGCGGGCAGCCGCCGGTTGGGCCGGTTCGGGGTAAGCGCGACCTTCGTGCTCTGGTTTCTGGCGGCAGCGGCAGGGGTGTCGTACTTCGTCTGGCAGGCCGCTCTCATCACCGTTGTCACCAACTACTTCGCGCTGTGGGCCATCCAGGCGGCCATGGTGTTCTACGCGGTGCTCTGGGTGATCCTGACCTTTGACACCGTGAGACTCGTGAAACTGGTGCGGGTGGGGGGCCGAGCGCGCGCCCTCGTCGCCGGCCTCACCGCCGTGAGCATGGTCGTGGTCGGCGGCGCAGCACTGTACGGCACAACGGCCGCCGGTATCGCGCGAGACACGATCGGCAGCGTCTTCGCCGGAACCATCGTGGAACCCCCGGTCGACGGCCGCTACAACATTCTGCTTCTCGGTGGGGATGCGGGCGCCGACCGCGCGGGGCTGAGGCCAGACAGCATCTCGGTGGTCAGCATCGAGGCCGATACTGGCAAGTCGACGATCATCGGCGTGCCGCGCAATCTCCAGTACGCTCCGTTCTCCGCCGACTCCCCGATGCTCGCCGAGTATCCGAATGGCTACGGCACCGAGGGGTGCGAAGTCGACGCGTGCCTGATCAACTCGATCTACACCGAGGTCGAGCTCTACACGCCGGAGCTGTACCCACAAGCGGTGTCCGAGGGCAGCGAGCCGGGCATTGAGGCGATGCGTGATGCCGTCCAGGGAGTGCTGGGCATCACCATCCAGTACTACGTCATCATCGACATGCAGGGTTTCGCGGAACTTATCGATTCGCTCGGCGGAATCACGCTCACCGTCGAGACTCGGCTGCCGATCACCGATGAGGTGGATGAGAACGGCCAGCCCTATACGGAGGTGACCTGGATCGAGGCGGGGAAGCAGAGGATGAATGGCGGCACGGCTCTCGCGTATGCTCGCATCCGCGCCGGGACGACCGATTATGACCGAATGCAGCGCCAGCGACAGGTGCAGGAAGCCCTGCTGCAGCAGTTCGACCCTGCCAACGTGCTCGTGAAGTTCCAGGACATCGCCAAGGCCGGGCAACAGGTCATCAGTACCGATGTGCCGCAGGGCATGCTGGGCACCTTCGTGGGTCTCGCCGTGAAGGCGAAGCCGCTCGGGGTGTCGTCGGTGGAACTGGTGCCACCGGATGTGGATCCGGACAATCCGAACTACGACTACGTGCGCACTCTCGTGTCGGAGGCCCTGGTGATCACCGAAGCAGGCTCAGCAGGGTAGCTCCCGGCGCGGTCTACAGGTCGGCCTGCAGCTGCCAGACCGTCTCTGCGGCGCTGCGCCAGGCGAAGGCGCTGGCCCGATCAGACCCGAGCAGCCCGAGACGCACCGCAGCCTCGCGATCGTTCAGAATCCCGTCGAGTGCCGAGCTGAGGCCATCCCGAATGTCGTCCCCCACAGCCTCGAAGGCCAACGTCGAATCCGCGGCAATCTCTGCGCGACTTTTCGACGCCACGTGTACGACGGGTGTTCCGAGCTCCATGGCATCCAGCATGTGGATGAGATTCTCGCTGCCAGCGCTCGCGTCGATGAACACCGAGGCGCGGCTGATCGCCACCGCCGTATCCTCATCGCCGAGCGATCTCAGTACGCGCACCTGGGGCGCGGTATCCGAGAGGTGATCGGTGCGATCCGCGCCGACGGACGACTCGAGGACGATGAGGGCCACGTCGTCGAGGGAGTCGACCGCGCGAGCAACGGCGCCTAGCCGGCTGCCCGGGAGGGAGGCATCCCGCACCACGATGTAGCGCCCTGGCAGGTCGAGTGCGGCAGCCCGTGCGTCGACATCACCGGGCAGTGCGAGGGCGCTGTCCGGGGCTGGGCTGACGACCCGCACCCGGTTGCCGAACCCGGTGAACTCGTCGAGCGCATCCGCGACAGCGTGGGTGGGCACGACAACGGCGTCCGCGTACCGCTCGGCACGTTTGATCATGGCCCGACGCCAGGACAGCGTGTGCGCCGTAAGCGCTTCGGGGTGGCTCCACTGCAGAGCGTCGTGCACGGCGACGATGATCTGCTCGCCCGCATTCACCCGGTCGTGGCGCGCGAGGGGCGCGAACAGGCTGGGCGCGAAGAGCAGCCCTCGGCCCGGAAGGCGGGTGAATCCGTGCTGCCAGGCGGCGGTGAGCTCCCGGCGCGCGAGGGCATTTTTGCCGAGGGCGGTCAGGCCCGGCAGTGCCTCGTGGATGCGCGCGTACTGAGGTTCGGTGCTTGCCCCGACGAGACCGCCCACGTCGCATCCGCGCGGTGCCGCCCCGATCAGGGCGAGCGCGAGGTTCTCCGTGTAGCGGTCGACGCCGCTCGAGGAGGGGGCGAGCATTTCATCGAGGATCACGTGGAGAGTTGTCACGCGCGTCGATCTCCTCTCACGAGTGCGCCCGCTACTGTCGGGACAGGGGGCGCCTCAACCCTATTCGGTTGGGACGGATGCTCACGCCAGCGAAGCCGGACGCCCGACCAGTCACCAGACACCCGAGACCATGAGCGCGGCGATCACCATCCGGTCGCGCGCGCGACGTCGGAAGTCGCCTGCGTGGCGGGCGAGCCGCAGTCTCGCGTGAACGCCCGAGGTTGTCAGCAGTGCGTGGATGCGTTGGAGATCGCCTTTCAGCGGCTCACGCGCGATGCCGATCGCCAGCTCGCACATGGCGATCGCCTGCCGACGGTGCCACCGCGCTCCGATCAGCCGCAGGCGCGCGACGGCTGAGGCCACGCCCACATTGGCGCCAATGACGTTGTGCTGGTGCTGGCGATAGTCGACGGTGGGCTCGGGGTCGATGAGCCAGCGCCACTGCCGGGCCCGTGCCACGACGTACATGAAGGAGTCGTGGTAGTCGATCCTGGCGGCGATGTCGGGATGCTCTCGCAGCTGCAACCGCACGAGGTCGAACAGTCGGCGGGTGATGAGAAACGTGGAGCCGGGCCCGGGGCTCTGCAGCAGGTAGTCGAACCGACGCTGCGGATGATCCTTCCTGATCAGCGTGCGCGTGCCGTCCGGGGTGAACGAGGTGACGTTGGACGACACACCGTCGACGCCGTTCTCGGCGATGAGGCGGGCCTGCCTCGCGAGTTTGCCGGGCATCCAGACATCATCCTGGTCGGCGAACGCGATGAGTTCACCGTCGGCCACCTCGGCCCGGGTGATGAGCCGGAAGAAGTTCGCGGCCGAACTTCCCGAGGCACTTTCCGTGGCGAGCCGCGTCACGCGCGGATCATTCGCCGCGAGATTATCGATCCACCCAACGGTGCCGTCCGTCGATTCATCGTCGAGCGCGACCACACGAACATCCACATGCTGTTGGTTGAGGATGCTCGCCATCTGCTCGGGCAGCCACCGTTGCCCGTTACGGGTGGCGAGAAGGACGACGATGCGTGCGGTCATGCCGGTGCCGAAGCCACTCCCGCGTCGAGGGCGGCGGTGAGCGCATCCTCCCACGGCCGCATCGGCGGCAGGCCGGTGGGGGCCCAGCCGTCGTGGCCGAGAACCGACCAGGCCGGTCGCGGTGCGGGAAGCACGAACTGGTCGCTCGAGATCGGCTGCACGCGGGCGGGGTCGAGCCCGAGCCCGCCGAAAATGGCGCGCGCGAAGCCACACCAGCTGGTTTGCCCGGCATTGGTGGCGTGGAAGATTCCGGATCGCGTGCCCGTGTCGAGCAGGTCGATGATGCGCTGGGCGAGGTCGGCTGACCAGGTCGGCTGGCCGATCTGGTCATCGACGACCGTGAGGGTCTCGCGCTCCCCGGCGAGGCGCGCCATGGTCTTGACGAAGTTACCGCCTGACGCGCCGTACAACCATGCGGTGCGGATGATGAGGGTGCCGTCGGGGTTGTGCTCCAGGGCGAGGCGTTCACCGGCCGCCTTGGTGCGACCATAGGCGGACTCGGGATGCGTCGGCGCAAGCTCGGCGTACGGGGCTGTTGCGCTGCCGTCGAACACGTAGTCCGTGCTGACCTGCACGAGTACGGCGCCGTGCTCCGCTGCCGCGCGGGCCAGGTTCGCGGGGCCGACCGCGTTGACCGCGTAGGCCTGGTCTTCGTGGGATTCGGCGGCATCCACTGCGGTGAAAGCGGAGGCATTGATGACCACGTCGTGGCCCGCCACCGCGCGTCGCACGGCATCGGTGTCGGTGACGTCGAAGTCCGCGCGGGTGGCGGGCGTGACATCCCGGCCCCGCAATGCCGCCATCAGGTCGTGGCCGAGCATGCCGCCGGCGCCGACAACGAGGTAGCGGGTGGTGCTCGTCGCATTCACAGTGCGGCGCGCTCCTTCAGGGGCTCCCACCAGGCCCGGTTGTCGCGGTACCACTGCACCACATCGGCGAGCCCCTGCTCGAAGGGCACCTGCGGCGCGTAGCCGAGCTCGGACTGTATTTTCGAGATGTCGACGCTGTAGCGCAGGTCGTGACCGAGGCGATCGGCCACGCGGTCGACGTAGGACCAGTCTTTGCCCGTGGCATCCAGCAACATCTGGGTGAGCTCTTTATTGGTGAGCTCGGTGCCGCCGCCGATGTTGTAGATCTCGCCGGCGCGACCGCCGACCAGCACCATCGCGATGCCGCGGCAGTGATCGTCGACGTGCAGCCAGTCGCGGATGTTGTTGCCCTCGCCGTAGAGCGGCACGTGCCTGTCGTCGATCAGGTTGGTAACGAAAAGCGGGATGACCTTCTCGGGGAAGTGGAAGGGGCCGTAATTATTGCTGCATCGCGTGATGGACAGGTTCAGGCCGTGGGTGCGGAAGTAGCTGCGGGCGAGCAGGTCGCTGCCGGCCTTCGACGCCGAGTAGGGCGAGTTGGGCTCGAGTGGGCGCTGCTCATCCCAGGAGCCTTCGGCGATCGAGCCGTAGACCTCGTCGGTGGACACATGCACAAATCGTTCGAGATTGTTGCGAAGCGCAGCATCCAGAAGGCGCTGCGTGCCGAGCACGTTGGTTTCGACGAAGATGCCCGAGTCGCGCACCGAGCGGTCGACGTGCGATTCCGCGGCGAAGTGCACCACCGCGTCCACTCCGGGAAGCAGGCGATCGAGCAGCTCAGAATCCCGGATGTCACCCTTCACGAAGCTGTACCGCGGCGAGTCGGCGACGCTGACCAGGTTCTCGAGATTGCCGGAGTAAGTCAGGGCGTCGAGCACCAGCACCTCGGCACCCTCCAGGCCCGGGTACGCATCTTCGAGAGTGCGTCGAACGAAGTTGGAGCCGATGAAACCGGCCCCACCGGTGACGAGTATTTTCATGGGCTTTCCCACTTCCCGAGGCGAGAAACCTCGCGTCGATCATATTCCGGATGCCCTCACCGGTCGTACCCGACCGCCGCCGACCCGAGTTTCTCACTTGGTACCATGGGGTTGTCTACCCTTCCGCAAAAACGAGATGACGAACCCCATGACTAACGTCCCGGAGACCACTCCCGACGCTGACACCGACGCCATCCGGCAGCTCGCGCTCGTTGATCGCATCATTGGCCTGCAGGCCGAGGTCGCGAATCTGAGGTCGATGAACCTGAGCCGCGAGGTGCGAACCCAGGTCGACGCGGTCAAGTCGTCGACGACCTGGCGGATCGGTCGATTCGTGCTCGCTCCAGTCATGTTCGCTCGGCGCGTCATCTCCCGCCTTGGTGTCAAGGGTGCTTCCGGGAAGTGACTTTAATCGATGTATTCACCATTGCACCCGGCGAGCGGGCCGTTGCGGTGGGCGAGGTTGTGGCGAGTTCGACAGCGGAGTTCGTTGCGTGGCACCCCAGTGGCGGCGAGCTAGCGGACCTCGGTCCGATTAATGAACTTATCGCCACACACCCCAACGCAGACGTCATTTACCCAGATGAATGGAGTGGCCATGGTCGGCACCGTGTTCATGTCCGGCGGCCAGATTTCTCCCCGGAGCGGCTGCGCAACCAGTTTTTCTTTGGCAGGCCGGTCTTCTACCGCAGAGATTTTCTCGCCGGTATCGGAGGCATCAGTTCGGTTCATCGCGGCGCGGAAGACTACGAGCTGGCGCTGCGCGCGAGCAGAACGGCACGCTCGATCGTGCACGCGCCGGTGGCGCTCTACAATCCGGGAGTGACGGGCATCGCCCCACTCGACGACGGCGCGCAGGAGTCGACGCGACGAGCACTGCAGGAGCACCTGGACCTCACCGGTGGGGGACGAGTCGTAGCGGTCGGGGCAGATGGGGTTCACGACACCCGACGACCTGTCGTCGGTGAACCGCTGGTGTCCATCGTGATCCCGACGCGGGGCATCTTCGATACGCAGGCTGAAGATGCAACATCCCACCTGTTAACCGCCATCCGTAGCATTCTCGAGCTGTCTACCTATACGAATGTCGAGTTCGTCATCGTGATGGATGATGTTGCCGAGCAATCCATTCTCGACGAGGTTGCGAGACTGCTCGGCGAACGGCTCCGTCTCGTGATGTGGCGCAAACCGTTCAACTTCTCCGAGAAGATCAATCTCGGTGTCATCCGTGCACGCGGAGAGTACGTCCTCATCCTGAACGACGACGTGCAGATCCTCACGCCCGATTGGATCGAGTCACTGCTTGCCCTCGCGCAGCGTCCCGGTGCCGGCATGTCGGGAGCGATGCTGTACTACGAGGACAATTCGATACAACACGCGGGCCACGCGTACTACGAGGGCGATGCGTCGCATATCGGACTCGACACACCGCGCGGGGCGTCCGGGCCACTGTCGGGCTACCGTGTCGAGCGGGAAGTATCCGGAGTCACGGCGGCGTGCGCAATGATGCCGATCAGCGTGTTTCATGAAGCGGGAGGGATGTCGAATCTGCTCCCCGGCAATTTCAACGACGTCGACCTGTGCATGAAGGTCACCGGGCTGGGATACGAGATCTACTGGACTCCGCACGCCGAGCTGTATCACTTCGAGTCAAAGACGAGGGATGCGTCGGTGCACGGGTTTGAGGCGCACCTGCTGTACAGCCGCTGGGGTTTTCGGATGAATGACCACCGCTACTGGCCCTACGCCCACAGCCGGAAGCCGACTCCGTCTGGCGAGACCCCTTGGTAGTCTTCTCCAGTGCAGATTCGAGAATTGATCGTCCCCGACTCGTATGAGGTGACACCCCGCCAGTTGCGGGACGATCGGGGTGTTTTTCTCGAGTGGTACCGCTTCGATGCCCTGGAGGAGCAGGTCGGCCATGCAATCACCCTCAGGCAGGCGAACACTTCGGTGTCTCGCAAAAACGTCGTTCGAGGCATCCATTTTGCGGATTTCCCCCTCGGCCAGGCCAAATACGTTACGGCGATGAGCGGGGCTGTCCTCGACTTCGTTATCGATATCCGTGTTGGTTCGCCGACCTTCGGTCAGTGGGACAGCGTGCTCCTTGACAGCGAGGATCGTCGGGCCATCTATATCGGCGAGGGCCTGGGCCACGCGTTCGTTGCGCTCACCGACGAGGCGATAGTGAGTTACCTCGTTTCCGACGTCTACAATCCGACGGCCGAGCACGGGATTACGCCGCTCGATCCCGAGATCGGGCTCGAATTTCCGAAAGGAATTGAGCCCCTGCTCTCGCCGAAAGATGTCGAAGCACCGACCCTCGCAGAGGCGAGGGAGACCGGGCTGCTTCCCACCTGGGAGAGCGCCAGGGCTTACTACACGACACTCAACAAGGCGAGCGGATCACTGCGATGAAAGGCATCATCCTCGCGGGCGGATCGGGCACACGGCTGTGGCCGATCACCAAAGGCATCTCGAAGCAACTCATGCCGATCTACGACAAGCCGATGATCTATTACCCGCTGTCGACCCTCATGATGGCGGGCATCCGCGATATCCTGATCATCACAACTCCCGAATACAACGAGCAGTTCCGTGCCCTGCTGGGTGACGGTTCGACGCTCGGCATTCGGCTTGAGTACGCGGTGCAGCCGTCGCCCGATGGTCTCGCGCAGGCCTTCCTGATCGGCGAGGAGTTCATTGGCGATGACAGTGTCGCGCTCGTGCTGGGAGACAACATTTTTCACGGCGCTGGGCTTGGAGCGTCACTGCGGGCGCACGAGAACATCATTGGTGGCCTCATATTCGCGTACCACGTTTCGCACCCCGAGGCGTATGGCGTTGTCGAAT
>NZ_JANLVV010000149.1:0-10625 GCF_031364185.1 Salinibacterium sp.
ATTGAAGGTGTGGAAGAAGGCTTCCTGGGTCGAGTCCTTGCCCTGCAGGAACTGGATATCATCAATGAGCAATATGTCGATTTCGCGGTATCGCGATTGGAAGACCGAGGCTCTATTGTTTGCAATCGAGTTGATGAAGTCATTGGTGAATTCCTCGCTCGAGACATACCTGACCCGGATGCCCGGGTAGAGGCTTTCCGCGTAGTGGCCGATTGCGTGCAGGAGGTGAGTCTTACCGAGGCCGGACTCACCGTAGATGAAAAGCGGGTTGTACGCCTTCGCGGGAGCCTCAGCAACCGCCACAGCGGCGGCGTGAGCAAATCTGTTGGAGCCTCCGATGACGAAGTTGTCAAAGCTGTACTTCGAGTTCAGTCGTGAGTCCGACCGTCTCGGCTGGTCGACCGGGGCAACGACGGTCGGTTCGATGTAAGACTGTTCCGCTGGGTCGGCCGATTGCTCGAGGATGTCCTGTTGGATGTCGGGGTTGACCACGATGGCGAAGTTGGACACCTGCTCGTCATCACCAAGCCCCGCGATAGCGTTGAGCAGAGGCAGGCGGATTCTCTGCTCGAGCATTCCGCGGGTGAGTTCGTTGGGAACTTCCAGGTAGAGAGTTCCCGCCATCACCCCTTTGGGTTCGACGAGGTTGATGAATCCAAGCAGTTGGGGTGTGATCCTGTCGTCGGAGGTGAGTCGCGCCAACACCGAGTGCCAGATCTCTCGGGTCTGGTCTGGTGATTCCGACATTAACGCCCACATCCTTTTTGGTTTTCTACTCACAGGGTTATCCACGGCCCTGGCAATCCGACGCCGCCACCGAATCGAGTGAAATCCAAGTAATTCGGGTGGCTTTCACCTTAGTTGTCCACAGCATGTCGTTACCAACCCCAGTTACTCACATGTGGATAATGCAGGATCAGCTGCATAAAGTTTGACCGCCACTGATTAACACCGTAGTTTTAATCAGTTGACTTCCAGCCCTTCACTGTTACCGGCGAGGGCGCCTACATCTTTCCGGCCTTCAGAGCTGGGCTTTGGAGATACCACTATGAGCAAGAGAACTTTTCAGCCAAATAACCGTCGTCGCGCCAAGGTGCACGGCTTCCGCCTCCGTATGCGCACCCGCGCCGGCCGTGCCATCCTGGGCGCTCGTCGTCGCAAGGGGCGCACCGAGCTCTCCGCGTAGCAAGAGTCGAGCGTCAGACGGTGCTCGCCCGAGCGAATCGTGTAACGAAACCGGCCGACTTTCGTATGGTAGTTCGAAGCGGGCGCCGGGTGGTCTCACCCAACGTCGTTGTGTATGTTCTGAGCCGTGTCACCATAGGCCCAGACCGTGTCGGGCCCAGCCGCTGTGGGTTCATTGTGACCAAAGCTGTCGGTAACGCGGTGATCAGGAACACCGTGCGTCGTCGACTCCGTGAGGCGTGCCGAGCCGTTCTTCCCACCCTTAATGGCAGCACGGATATCGTCATTAGAGCACTGCCAGGCTCTCCCGAGGTTGCTTGGGCTACTCTTCAGGCTGAGCTCACTGAATCGATAAACAGGGGTGTGATGAAGCGATGAAGCACGCGCTGTCGTACGTCATGCTTGCTCCGCGAAACTTGTGTGTCGTCATTCTTAGGCTGTATCGGGCCATCATTTCTCCCCTGTACGGCAACGTCTGCAGGTACTACCCCTCGTGCTCGCATTACGCACTTCAGGCGATCCAGCATCATGGTGTGGTCGGTGGAATGTGGTTAGGGACGAAGCGAATAGGCCGATGTCACCCGTGGGCTGACGGTGGAGTCGACGACGTTCCCGTCCGCACACCAGCGCGGGTATCAATCACCGGCTTTGGTTTTGCCGTGCCAACCAATAATTTTTTCATAAGCCAGGGAAAGGGCTGACCAGCAGCATGCCTGACATTATCAACACCATCCTGTGGCCCATCAAGTGGGTCGTAGAGGCGATCCTCGTGTTCTTCCACACCGTGCTTGAGGGTGCCGGTCTCGACGCCGACGCCGGCCTAACCTGGGTGCTCTCCATCGTCGGGCTGGTTCTTGTTATTCGCGCCGCGCTGATTCCCATCTTCGTCAAACAAATCAAGAGCCAACGCCGGATGCTTGAGGTCGCCCCGCAAATCAAGAAGATCCAGGACAAGTACAAGGGAAAGAAAGACCAGTTCTCGCGTGAGGCCATGTCTCGCGAGACAATGGCCATGTACAAGAAAACTGGCACAAACCCGCTGAGTTCCTGCTTGCCCCTTTTGCTGCAGATGCCCATCTTCTTTAGTCTTTTCTCGGTTCTCAGCCACGCGCAGAACTACGAAAAGAACATCAGGGACGGGCTCAATGTCGCGGGTGTTGGGTTGATGAACGACGACCTATCAAAGTCTTTTGGGGCAGCCTCGCTCTTCGATATCGCACCACTGCACCTCGCGATTAGCACCGCCAATGGCAATGTCGCGGTCATCATCATTGCGGTCATCATGGTCATTCTTATGACCGGCTCGCAGTTCATCACTCAGCTCCAGATCATGTCGAAGAACCAGTCGGCAGAGATGAAAGCAAGCCCGATGTACAAGCAACAGCGCATTTTGCTGTATCTGCTACCGCTCGTTTTTGCATTCTCGGGTTTCACTTTTCCGCTGGGCGTGATGTTCTACTGGCTGGTATCGAACTTCTGGACGATGGGCCAACAGTTTCTCGTCATCAGAAACCTGCCGACACCCGGTAGTGAGGCCGCCCTCGCCCGCGAAGCTCGCCTAGCGAAGCGGCAGCAACGCAAGGGCATCGTCATCATCGAAGACGAAGCGGGCTCGACAGCAGTCGAAGAAGTGAAGAACGTCCAGCGGCAGCAGCCCGTCGCTAAGAATCGTGCCAAGAAGAAGAGTGGAAGCAATAAACGATGAGTGATGTAACCGAGGTCGACAAGGCTGAACCAGTAACTCCCGCAGAGGTCGCGCAGCTGGATTCCGGCGCTGCCGAAATCGATGGTGCCACCGAGTCGGTGGCGGCTTCGTCTCCGAGCCAGCTCGAGGAGGAGGGCGACATAGCGGCCGACTACATCGAGGAGCTACTCGACATCACTGATCTGGATGGTGACATCGAAATCGACGCGCGCGGTGGGCGAGCGTACCTTTCGGTTACGTCCAGCCAAGATACGAATCTGCGACTGTTGTCACGACCAGACACCGTCACGGCGCTACAGGAACTCACTCGGATCGCCGTGCAGACTAAGACCGGAGCGTTCTCAAGGCTCATCCTTGATATCGGTGGGTCACGGGAGACTCGGGAAGCCGAGCTGGCTCTTTTGGTCGATAAGGCAGTGGAACGGATTGAGGCCGGCGCGCAGTCCGCCGCCTTGCCCGCGATGTCCTCCTACGAGCGAAAGCTCATCCATGATGTCGTCGCCGAGCGTGGGTTCATCTCGCAATCGGAGGGCGAAGGCCGCGATCGTCACACCGTGATCACGCGGTCATAGTTTCACGTGAAACATTGGTGTACGTGTCGTCCGTGAATGAGAGCGTGCCGGTGTCAGGCAGCGTAGCGGAGTCTTTCCCGACGGAGGCGACCCCGGTGCCACCGGATACGTACAGCGATCAGCTCGAGCTCGAACCCGAACATGCCGCCGCGCTGTTCGGCGATCGTGTTCACTTAGCCCGTCGATATACAGAGGATCTCGGTCGTCGGGGCGAGGAACTCGGTCTGATTGGTCCACTTGAGCTCCCACGTCTATGGTCACGGCACATCGTAAATTGCGCATTGGTTGCGCCGCTCCTACGTCCAGGGCGGGTGGGAGACATCGGTAGTGGTGCCGGGCTGCCGGGACTGGTTCTGGCCATCGCCAGGCCAGACGTGCATCTCGTTCTGATCGAACCCATGGAGCGACGGGTGGACTGGCTGCAATTCGAAGCGGCCGAATTGGGGCTTACTAACGTCTCCGTGGTTCGCGCCAGGGCAGAGGACGCCCAACTGGGATCCCCGCTCGATCAGGTCACCGCCCGAGCCGTCACCGCGCTCACAAAGCTTATCCCCGCCAGTGTTCAGTTACTCCGGCACGGTGGAGAAATGATCTTCATGAAGGGCGCGCGGGTCGACGATGAAGTTGCGGCAGCACAGCCCGTGATCCGTAAACACCACCTCGTGGCCGTAGAGGTGGTCGTGTTGGGAGGTGGAGTGACCCCGGAGTTGACGAGGGTGTTTCGGGCTACAGTGGATTGATCACGATCAGCGTCATGACGATCGCCCACGCGGGTGTACCAGGCTCGAGCCAGTAGAAGGTTTCACGTGAAACATCCCGAAGGTAGCCTTGCGAGTTCGACGAGGAGTTTCGATGACACGACCCCTCTGGCCCGCGAGATCGCCGAGAACACCCGCAGGCGTCAGGCCATAGCGGCCGAGACCCTCCCCCTACCAAACGAGACTCGCGTATTCACGGTAGCAAATCAAAAAGGCGGGGTCGGTAAAACCACCACTACGGTGAATCTCGCAGCGGCTCTCGCGCGCGAGGGCGCACGGGTGCTGGTGATCGACCTTGACCCGCAGGGCAATGCGTCAACGGCGCTGGGGGTGGAGCACCGCGCAGACACAGTGAGCGTCTACGACGTGATCATCGGTGATGTTCCGATGGCAGACGTAGTGCAAAGGAGCCCGGAGTTTGATGGCCTGTACTGTCTGCCGGCTACCATCCATCTCGCGGGGGCGGAGATTGAACTTGTGTCGCTGGTTGCTCGGGAGCAGAGACTTCGCACTGCCCTCGATACATTCCTGAACGGCTCCCCCGAACTCTTCCACTATGTGTTTGTCGACTGCCCACCATCCCTGGGGCTGCTCACCATCAACGCATTCGTCGCGGCCAAGGAGGTGCTGATTCCGATCCAGTGCGAGTACTACGCCCTCGAGGGCCTCAGCCAGCTTCTCAGCAATATCCAACTCATTGAGCGGCACCTTAATCCCGATCTTGCCGTGTCTACCATCCTTCTGACGATGTACGACTCGCGCACCAATCTCGCGAACCAGGTGGTAAAGGATGTGCGCGATCACTTCCCCGACCAGGTGCTTCACACGCTCATCCCCCGTTCCGTTCGAATTTCTGAGGCCCCAAGCTATGGACAGACTGTGATCAGCTACGACGCAAACTCACCCGGATCCCTTTCCTATCTCGAAGCCGCCGGCGAAATCGCCCGTCGTGGGGCGCCTCAGTAATGGCCGCGCCCAAACGCACGGGTCTCGGCAGGGGGATCGGTGCACTGATCCCTGCGAACGACGAATCAACCCGGCGCCCCGTGGATGTCTTTTTCCCCGGAGGAACAAGCGCCGTCCAGGGCTTACTGGCTGTGCCTGGTGCGAAGCTGGCCAATCTATCGCCAGACGACATAGTTCCCAACGCGAAGCAGCCTCGCACCGAATTCCGCGAAGAGGAGCTCGGTGAACTCATCGTCTCCATTGGCGAGGTTGGAGTTCTCCAGCCCATCGTGGTCAGGCCACGGGTCGGCGCTGCAGTGGGCGAACCCCAGTACGAACTGATCATGGGGGAGCGCCGGCTTCGCGCCACCAAGTCGCTTGGCCTGGCGACCATCCCCGCCGTCATCAAGAGCACCGCAGACGAAGACATGCTTCGGGACGCCCTGCTTGAGAACCTCCATCGTGCCAACCTCAACGCGCTGGAAGAGGCATCCGCCTACCAGCAGCTGCTCGCTGACTTCGGGATCACCCAGGACCAGCTCGCCACTCGGATCGGCCGCTCCCGCCCGCAGATCACGAACACGCTCAGGCTCCTCAGGCTCCCGACGGCGGTTCAGAACCGGGTCGCTTCCGGGGTGCTCAGTGCTGGGCACGCGAGGGCGATCCTCTCCGCTGGGGATGTCGCATCCATGGAGAAGCTTGCAGACAAGATCGTGAACGAGGATCTCTCCGTGCGGGCTGCTGAGGCCGCGGCGGGCCAGCTTTCACTCAAGCCCAGCAAGTCTAAGCCCGTCGCTGGCCGACGCCAGGGACAGCTGGATGAAGTTGCCGAGCGATTGGCAGATCGACTCGACACCCGGGTCAGAGTGACGCTCGGTGCCAGTAAAGGTCAGATCGTGATCGATTTTGCCACGGTAGGTGACCTCAACCGCATTCTCGGGGAGCTGGGGCAGGACGGCTTTGCCCGCTAGCGGAGGCGAGTCCTCTGGTCGCATCCGGGTCGGCATCGACAGCCCGACCTGAAGCGATGTCCTGGCTCTGCTCGGGTGCGGTGCCCTTAGTGCCCTCGGGGACTCCGAGGGTGAAGTGAAGTCCATGCGCACGACACCACTCGCGCGCGGCCGCGGGGTCGGTACCCTACTGCTCGAGAGAATTCTTGACGAGGCCAGGGCACGAGGCTACAGCGCGGTACGCCTCGAGACGGGTACCGAAGAGTACTTTTCCGCGGCACGGTCGCTCTATTCCAGATTCGGATTCACGGAGTGCGCGCCCTTCGCGAGCTACACCGATGACCCCAACAGCGTCTACTTCGGGATCAACCTGGTGTAAGCCCAGCACCACGTCAACGCGAGGGGGGGTCAGCGGGATTCCGCAATCGCGGCCTCCGCGAGGGCTGAGTACACCCAACCCAAGTCGTGGCCGGCCGCTTCCAGTGCCTGAGGGAGAACCGATGTCTCCGTCAGGCCGGGGAGCACGTTGGCCTCCAGGAACCATGGCGTTCCCGCTCCGTCCACGATGATGTCGACGCGGGACAGGTGCCTGAGGCCAAGCGCGCGATGGGCCTCGAGGGCCGTCTCCGCTGCCCTATGAGAGATAGAATCCGCGATTCGCGCTGGAACGTAAAAGCGGGTCTCACCAGCATTATATCTAGCCTCGAAGCTGTAGACGCCCGACAGTGGTTCGATCTCTACGGCGGGCAGGGCAACCGGTCCGTCCCCGCTATCGATGATGCCGATGGCAATCTCGGTGCCCGTGATCTTCTGCTCGATGAGAGCTACATCCCAGTAGGTGTACGCATCGACCATGGCACGAGGGAGCAACGAACGGTCATCCACGATTGTCACGCCCTGGGAGGAGCCGCCCTGGGCTGGCTTGACGACGAGCGGCCCCGAGAACTCGTCCGAGATCTCCTCGAGGATGCTGTGGGCGCCGAGTTCACGGAACGCGTCCCGCGGTAGGGCGATGGATGCGGGGGTTGAGACCCCGGTACGACTGACGATGGCTTTTGCCGTGGGCTTGTCCCACGCGAGCCGTGAGGCGTCGGCCCGAGATCCGACAAAGGGAACGCCCATGAAGTCGAGCAGTCCACGAAGAGCACCGTCCTCACCGCCGGCGCCGTGGAGGGCGGGCCACACGACGTCGGGACGGCTTTCGCGGAGGTATGCCAGCAACGTGGCATCCGGATCCCTTAACTCGACGTCGAGCCCATGGGAGGCGAGACTGTCTGCGACCCTCCGGCCGGATCGCAGTGACACGTCGCGCTCGTGCGAGATCCCGCCGGCCAAGACCAGCACCTTCGTGGAGGCCATCAGCCGAGATTCGCGGGAGGGTTCGACATCGAGGCGGCCGGGCGCACGACGGGCAGGGGAGCGGTCTGCGAGAACGTGGTCAGCAGTTCTCGCTCCCCGTTGATCACCGTGGACAGCCTGCGAATTCCTTCCCGGATGAAGTCCGGCGTCGGGTAACAGAAGGCCAGGCGGAGCTTATTGCGGCCGCTGCCATCGGCATAGAACGCCGTCCCCGGTGTGTACGCGACGAGTTCCTTGACGGCACGCGGCAACATCGACTTGGCGTCGATGTTGTCTGGCAGCGTGACCCAGACATAGAATCCGCCCGTCGGAGTAGTCCAGCTGAGGTCGGGCAGGTAATCCGCGAGCCCCGCGAGCATGGCATCACGTCGCTCTCGGTACACGTCACGGAACGTCTCAATCTGCCCCCTCCAATCGGCAGTGCTGAGGTACTCGTTGATGACGTGCTGGGTGAAGGAACTGGGGGACAGCACGGCCGCTTCATTCGCGAGGATGAGTTTCTCGCGGATCGCGTGCGGCGCCAACGCCCATCCCACCCTGAATCCCGGCGCGAGAGTCTTCGAGAACGTGCCGAGGTAGATGACGCCGTCTTCTTCCACTGATCGCATGGCATGGGGTGGCTGGCCATCGAAATACAGCAGGCCGTACGGGTTGTCTTCAAGCACGAGGATCCCGTTTCTTCGACAGATCTCGAGGATCTCGAGCCTCCGTTCCCAGCTGAGGGTCACGCCGGTGGGGTTGCTGAACGTGGGAACCGTGTAGAGGAACTTGATCGTCTTGCCGGCAGCCTTTACTCTCGCGATGCTCTCGCGGAGCGCCTGGGGGATCAGGCCTTGTTCATCCATCTCCACATGCTGGATATCGGCCTGGAACGACGTGAAGACAGTGATCGCGGTGACGTAGCTCGGTGCTTCGGCAAGCACCACGTCACCGGGATTGATGAACAGCTTGGTGACCAGCTCTAGTGCATGCTGCGAGCCGGTGGTGACGACGATATCGTCGACGCCGGCACGGATACCCTCGAGCGCCATGACCTCCAGGATGTGCTGCCTGAGTGCAGGCATCCCCTGCCCTGATCCGTATTGCAGGGCCACCGCACCGCTATTGGCCAAGACTCGATCAATAGCACCGCTGATCAGCTCTTTAGGCAGGGCGGAAACGAACGGCATGCCGCCGGCGAGGGAGACAACCTCGGGCCGGGATGCCACCGCAAAAAGGGCTCGTACCTCGGAGGCGGCGAGGCCAGCAGTGCGGTCGGCGTAGTGGCTGTACCACCGGTCGAGATTATTGCCCGCATTGGTCATGCGTTGTCCTTTTCCGTCGCGAAGAGTCAAGGATATCTTTGCGAAAGAGAAAAGCCCCGGCCCACGATGGGGACGAGGCTATTCTCAGGCGTTTTGTTACGCCAGGAACTCAGCGAGGTCGGCCTCGATAGCGGGTTTCGGCTTGGCACCGATGACGGTCTTCACCACCTCGCCACCCCGAAAAACCTTCATCGCCGGAATGGAGGTGATCTGGTATTTCATCGCCATCTGAGGGTTATCGTCAACGTTGAGTTTGACGATCTTGATCTTGTCGGCGTGCTCGGCGGCGATCGCGTCGAGGATCGGGGAGACGGCACGGCAGGGGCCGCACCATTCGGCCCAAAAATCGACCATGATCGTGTCGCTCGAATTGAGCACCACATCGGCGAAGGTAGCGTCGGTGACGTCCTGTGCTGCTGACATTATTGTTCCTTACGGGTTGTCTGGGTTGGTTGTCTGGGTTGGATCTGTGGGTTGGATCTATGGGTTGGTTTTCAGGCGATGGCTGGCTGAAGTTCAGTCAGGGTCAGCCGTTCTTTTGGGAGGCCTGCCAGGTAGTGCTCGGCGTCGAGGGATGCAACGGTGCCGGAACCGGCGGCAGTCACGGCCTGCCGGTAGGTCGGGTCGATGACATCACCGGCGGCGAACACGCCGGCAAGGTTCGTGCGCGATGAGCGACCGTCCACCGCGATGGTTCCGTCGGCGTTGAGGTCGAGCTGTCCGTGGACCAGGTGAGTGCGGGGGTCTGCACCGATAGCGATGAACAGGCCGGATAGGTCGAGAGTGCTCTCTGTGCCATCCACTGTGTCAACCATGCCGATGCCGGTCACCAGCTCGTCACCATAAATGTGCGCCACCGTCTTGTTGAAGAGGAATTCAATCTTCGGGTCACTGGATGCTCGATCCTGCATGGTTTTGGATGCCCGCAGCGAATCTTTGCGGTGGATCACATACACCTTGTCGGCGAAACGTGTCAGGAACGTGGCTTCCTCCATGGCGGAATCTCCGCCTCCAACTACGGCGATCGTCTTCTGGCGGAAGAAGAATCCATCGCAGGTCGCGCACCACGAGACCCCGTGGCCGCTCAGGCGTTCTTCGTCATCGAGGCCGAGCTTTCGGTAGGCGGATCCTGTCGCAAATATGACGGTAAGAGCCTCGTGCACGTCGCCATTGCCGAGGGTCACGCGCTTAACGTCACCGTCCAGTTCCAGCCTGGTAACGTCATCAAGCACGATCTCGGTGCCGAATCGTTCGGCCTGTGCCTGCATGGCCATCATCAGGTCTGGACCCTGGATGCCGTCAGCAAATCCCGGGTAGTTCTCCACCTCGGTGGTCTTCATGAGCTCGCCGCCGGCCTCGACCGAACTCGCGATGAGCAGGGGCTTCAGGTTGGCTCGAGCAGCATAGATCGCTGCGGTGTATCCGGCCGGGCCCGAGCCGATGATGATGATCTGGCGCACGTTGACTATCTCCCTCAGGGTGTTCACTGCCTGCTACAACACCATCACGCTATCGGCTATTCCGAGAGAGAGGCTGCTAGCTTCTGCGGCGGATCCGGTCGAGTAGCGGCTGCCCGAAGGCGCGCAGCTCGGGGTTTCGAGTCAGCCACAGCAGACCGAAATACACGACGGCCATGCCGAGGCCGGCGACGATCATCGACACGATGGCCCCGAAACGGTCTGCCATCGGGAAGGCGCCGGCCGCGACGCCACCCAGCAGCTGCAGGATGCCCCACCCCACCGCCCCGGCGGGAACGACCGCCGCAGCGAACCACAGCGCCTGGCCCGCGACGCGCCTGGTATCGAGGTGGCCGAGCGGCCGCCGCAGCACCAGAGCAGAGAGGATCG
>NZ_JANLVV010000166.1:0-19399 GCF_031364185.1 Salinibacterium sp.
CACCTGCGCGCGCACCCGACCCTGACCACCGGCACGATCGTGATCATCGTTGAGGGTGAGCATCGCACCATGTTCACCGAGCGCGGTGCCAACACCGAGCTTGATCCGGTGGATGTCACGACCGAACTGCTGGCGAACGCCAGCGTGCTGCACCTCACCGGGCATTCGCTGCTGAACTCCGCCGGATCCGAGGGGTTCACCGCCCTGGTTGCCCGAGCAAAGAAGGCCGGAGCGCGGGTCTCTGTCGACCCCGGATCCGCAGGGTTCATCGCCGACTACGGTGCCGAGAAGTTTCTCGCGGCGATTTCGGGAGCGGCCCTGCTGTTCCCCAGCCTCGAGGAGGGCAGGGTGCTCACCGGGCTGACCGACCCGGCCGAGATTGTGGCGAAGCTTGCCGAAACGTTCCCGACCGTGGTGCTCACCATGGGAGCCGGTGGTGTGGTGATCGCGCACGACGGCACGACCCTGACGGTGCCGGCCGTGAACTCGCCCGTGGTGGATCCGACGGGGGCAGGGGATGCATTCTGTGCCGGATTCCTCAACGAGTGGATGCGCTCCGGCGATCTCGCACGTTCGGCGAGCGCGGGCGCAAAGGTCGCATCCCGAGCGGTCGGTGTCATCGGCGGTCGCCCGCAGCCCTAGCCCGCGGCCTTCACCTTCTCATAGGCGGCCAGCGCGTCCTTCCGAGATTGCGCCAGGTCGACAATCGGTTCGGGGTAGTCGGCGGTGCCAAACTCGGGCACCCATCGGCGGATGTATTTCTGCGCGGAGTCGAACTTATCGGCCTGCAGTTGCGGGTTGAACACGCGGAAGTACGGCGCGGCATCGGCCCCCGATCCCGCGACCCACTGCCAGTTGCCCGGGTTGCTGGCCTCGTCGGCGTCGACCAGGCAGTCCCAGAACCACTTCTCGCCGATACGCCAGTCGATCAGCATGTTCTTGATGAGCAGGCTGGCCACGATCATCCTGACCCTGTTGTGCATATAGCCGGTGTGCCACAGCTCGCGCATGCCCGCATCGACGATGGGGATGCCGGTGCGCCCCTGCTGCCACGCTTCGAGGTCGTCGGGGGCTGGCTCCACCCACGGAAACGCGTCGAACGCGGGGCGATAGTTTTTCTCCGCCAGCCCGGGTGAGTGGAACAGGATGTTTGCGTTGAATTCACGCCACCCGATCTCGCTGAGAAACTTGGTGACGTTCTTGGTGGCGGCGGCGGAGAGATCGCCGTGCATGCGTTCCCAGACCTGGAACGGACTGATCTCCCCGAAGCTCAGGTGCGGGCTCAGGCGACTCGTTGCCTCGACGGCGGGTTCGTCGCGGCGGTGATAGCTGGCGAGCCGCTCCTGCGCGAATGATTCGAGTTGGTCGTGGGCGCCTTCTTCTCCCGGATGCCACGACTCACGCAACCCTGCGGCCCAGTCCGGGCGGGTGGGCAGCAGGTCCCACGACTCCAGCGTCTCGGAGTCAGCGGTGGCCCACTCCACGGTTGTCCCTCCATGCCCCGGCGCGGGGAGCGGGGCTCGAACAGCAGTCTCGCGAGCGGCCCTCCAGAACGGGGTGAACATCCGGAACGGATTGCTGTCGCCGGTTTTCACCGTCCACGGCTCGAACAGGAGGTTGGCCTGGAAGCTCTGCGCATCGAGGCCTCGCTCGCGCAGGCTCGACTTGAGTCTCGCGTCGATCTCGCGGGCCGACCCGTAGCGGCGATTCCAGAACACCGCCTCGGCGCCGGTCTCGGCGACGAGCGCCGGGATCAGGGCTTCAGCCGCGCCCCTGCGCAGCACGAGCTTTCCGCCGGTGGCCCCGGCGAGGGATTCAAGCGAGCCGCGGAGCCACCACCGGCTCGCCGCGCCGATCGGCCTGACTTCGGCGCTCTGCTCATCCAGCAGGTACACCAGCACAACCGGCGCACCGCGCTGGGCGGCCGCGGTAAGCGCGGGGTTGTCGGCAAGACGCAGGTCGTCGCGCAACCAGACGATCGTGGGAGCGGTCATCGGGCACCCGCCAGTCGAAGCTTGTCAGACAGGGTCGTCAGCGTTATTAGTTCGTCATCACTGAGGGCACCGCCCACCCGGCGATGGATGGATTCGGCGTGCACCACCGCCACCGTGCGAAACAGGTCGAAACCGGCATCCGTTAGGCACACGATGGTGCCCCGGCCGTCGACGGGGTCGTGCTCTTTGCGAACGAGTTGCTGCGAGACCAGGCGGTCGACGAGTCGACTGACGCTCGGCTGGGTGATCAGTAGGGCGCGATTCAGGTCCCGGATGCGCAGGCGGCGATCTGGCACTCGAGCAAGGTTGAACAGCACGTCGTACTCGTTGAGCGACAGGCCGTCAGCCGGAAACTCGGCACTTAACTGGCGTACTACCGATACCTGCGCGCGGAAGAGAGCCTCCCACGCGTCGACGGAAAGGGACTTATTGGTCACGAGTCAACTCTATGCATGCGCACCGACTGCGGCTGCCGCTACGAGGGTAGTTCTTGCCTATAAGCCGGTTAAGCAGGATTGAGGGCCGGTTTCAGAGGCTAGAAACCGACCCTCTCCCTTGCACCAAGAGTGTCCTGCAATCACATTCCGCATCAGTTGCCACAGCAAACAACTTCTGCTCTATGAATGTATAACGGAAAGATAACGCTGTCTAGTTATCGAACCGTTATTTTTGAGAATCTTTTTCGCGATGCCGCGTGTCCGCAATCATTCAGATCGGCCGATTGCAACTCAGTTGGCCAAAAAGAATGTCTGAACGCCGATCAGGTCGGCGATGCCGTACTCTCTGCCGCGCGCAGCCTCGCCAGCGCAATGTGATCGTCAGTACGGTCGAAGGTCCTATCGGTCGCTGCCGCGTACGGCTGCTTCCAATCCGCGAAGTAGGCGAAATCCGAGTCGCCGAGTCGCTTATTGGTTCGGTAGATGTTGACCGAGGATGCGTGCTCCTTCGCCGAAAGCAAACCGAGATCGAGCCGCACGTCCGCCATTTTTCATTCGCGTGTATCAAGCTGCGTTGTGCACTCTCCTTACCGTCATCGGGTGCGATCAAGGAGGTTGTTATGGTCAACAAAAGAATAAAGAATAACCACTGCGCTGGAGTCACCCACGCTCACTGGCAAGGTGACGAGGGCGCCTATCGCGTCGGGCGGGTGGCCGAGTGTAGACATTCACTTCCTGCCGGGGCTTCGCTGGCCGCACAATCACTCAGGCGGACGCAATGATGAAGTTCAGGATTGTCCTCCCGCTCGCCGGAATTCTCGTCATTCTCGGCCTGGCCGGGTGCCTGCCAAGCTCGCCGCGGAGCCTCCCGACTCCTTCAACGGCCACCGCCGCCGAAGTATCTACCCCCACGGCGTCGCCTGATCCCATGCCAACTGTCACCCCAGATCCAGTTGTAACGGCGGCTCTCATCGTCGATGCGGACAGTATCGCTGTCGTCGGATCCGGCGGCAGTGCGCAGGCCGACATTCTGTTTACGACGCCAGTGGCCACAGCAGTTGAGCAACTGAGCAACTTCCTTGGAGCAGACCCCATTGTGGCTGACGTGCCCCAGCGCGGAGAGTGCTCTGCCGCACACACCACCTTTGATTGGGAGGGGCTTCGTCTTCAAGGTGCAGACCAACCCCGTGGTTCCGAATTTGAGATCAGCGTGCGGGCGCCAGCAACCGTGGGGGGTGTTTCCTTACAGTTCTCTGACGGTCTCCAGGTGGGCTCAAGCGTGTCGGATCTCATTGCTTCACCGTCGGTTCAGTCATCCTACTCAAGCAATATCTATTATTTCGATGTGCGCGGAGACCTCACCGATAACTCGGCAGGTTCGGATCCGTACGGCGGAAGTGTGGCGATCGAGGCAGGAGCTGTCCTCGTTTTCAGCGCTCCGCGCTATTACTTCTACGGCTGCTAGTTAGCTGGCCTACTACGGCGCACACCCAGACGAGATCGACGCCGAGACAACTGACAACGAGCGTGCAGCCGCGTGTCGCAGCAGCGGCTCCTGTCATGACCGTCCAGTTTCTGCTGGACGAGCATTACGCAGAAGTAATTGCTGCCGCTCTGCGCTCGACCGGGCGTGGCGACCGAACCGCAGAGTTAGTAACAGCACTCCGCACCTGGCTTGACCAACCCGAGGCGACCCGCCGGCCCGTTGAGGACTGGCTCATCTGAACGCTCCCCACGCTCAATGACCTAAGACCTCTGCGTATCCATTAATCGACGCTTTTACTGGTTTCCACCAGGTGGTCGGCGCAAACTCAGGCCCAAAGAACGCCTTCGACTCCGGATGAACCTCATCGATGCAATCGCCCACGATCGCTGCGCGGTGATCATGGGGGCAGTAAACCTTGAGAGGGACGCGATCGGTCCCCCGCACGGCGGACGACAGACTCTTCTGACCGTGACACGTTTGTGATGGGATAAGGGAAAGGAGCCATCATGCGCACAACTCTTTTCGAGACAGCCCACAGCTGGCTGCAGGGTGGCCGACCGACCGAATCCACCCGTCCCAGGCGGGATCGCCGACCGCACATGCTGCTGGTGCCGGCCTTGCTTGCCGTGACCTTGGTGGCGACCGTTGCTGGCCCTGCGAGCGCGCAGGAGTCAGGCAATCGGGTCGGTTCCGATTCGTCGGAGGCAGCCACGGCAGTGGCCGGGACGCCGTATCCGCTCGCGAATCCCGGTTTCGAAGGTGACTACCTAAACCAGTCCGAATGTCTGAACATCACGGGCGACGTGGCATCCGGATGGACTGACAACACCTGCTGGGACACTCTCGCGCCGAAGGTTCGCTATGAAAGAGACTCTGCTGCTCCCCACTCCGGCGCGGCAGCTCAGAAGATCACGCTCGAGAGCGGCGCTCGCGCCCAATTCGCACAGTATCTCGGCGCGCCGCTTCAGCCTGGAGCGAAGTACACCGTGAGCTTCTGGGTGAGGGCAGATTCACCGATATTCGTCACAAGCTACCTGCGAGACTCGGGCCCGCCCTACACGGGCTACGCAGGAAAGACCGCGAAGCTCAACACCACCTGGACCCAATACTCGTTTGAAAGTTTCGTCGAACAGCCGACGATCTCCCTGTTCTTCACCGCAAGTACGCCTGGCTCATTCTCCGTTGACGATGTCTCGATCACCTCAACGCCGTCGCCCGCACCCTCCCTGAAACCCCCGACCCGCGCGGTTCCGCGCAGTTACTTCGGCGTGCATCTCAACTATCTTGAGACCCCCTGGCCCTCCGTTTCGGGCCGAGTTGGTTCCGTACGGATGTGGGACACCGACCGCAGAAGCGACGGTACCGGCACCGGCTCCCAGTGGGCAGACGTGAACACGACGGCGGGCAGCTATGACTGGAGTGGGCTCGACGCCCGGGTCGCAACCGCGCGATCGAATCGGGCCGACATCGTCTACACCCTGGGCGGTCGCACTCCGCAGTGGGCGTCCGGTCAGCCCAACGCATTCAGTCCGTACGGCCCTGGGCAGTGTGCCCAGCCCGCCACGATGGCGACGTGGGAGACGTGGGTGCGTGACATCGCCACACGCTATAAGGGGAAGATCACCCTGTGGGAGCTCTGGAATGAGCCGGACCTGACTGACTTCTACTGCGGAACCCCCGACCAGCTCATCGAGCTGGCCTCGCGGGCATCCACAATTCTGCGCGAGGTCGACCCGAAGAATAGGGTGCTTTCCCCAGGGTTTAGCGGATTTGCCGGACCCAGCTACCTCGAATATTTCCTGCGGAATGGCGGCCTGCCGACATTCGACATCCTGAGCTATCACTTCTACGCGCAGACCCCCGAACTCAATCTCGGCACCCGGTTACAAAATCTGCGTGCCGTGATTTCGGGCGCGGGAGCAGGCAAGAAGCCGCTTTGGAACACGGAGCAGGGGTGGATCGACCTCGTGGCGACACCCGTGTCGCAATCGACGGGGGCGGCCTATATCGGGCGCGCCTACCTGCTCAACTGGTCGGCTGGCGCGGGGCGTTTCTACTACTACTTCTGGGACAACAACAGCTTTCTTCCGCTCATCGAAGATGACGGAACTACGCTCACCGAGAGTGGAGTCGCCTATCGCGAGGTCGCCGGGTGGATGATAGGGCGGGTCGTAACCTCGGTCACGACGGACGCCTCCGGGACGTACACACTCACACTCCGGGCGCCGTCGGGAGCCACGAGCCACGTCTTGTGGAATCCGGTTTCGACGGTGCAGGCGGTGATCCCCTCCAGCTGGAAAGCGACCGAAAGGCTCGACCTCGCGGGCGGTCGCACTTCCGTCGCGGGAGCCGCCACGATCGAGGTGGGCGAGTCGCCGGTGCTGCTACGGTGACTCCAACGAAGAGTGGAACCCATGGCCCAGCACTACTCGGCATCGGATGCCGCTAACTCCTGTGCGGCGTTCCCCGCCGTCGAGCTGACATACCCGTTTGGGCCCGAGACCCAGGTCTACAAGGTGGTGGGCAGGATATTCGCTGCGCTGAACGCGGACGGCGAGCATCCACGCATCACGCTCAAAACCGATCCAGAGGATGCGAAGGCCCTCGTCTCCGAGTTCGTTGACATCACTCCCGGTTATCACATGAATAAGAAGCACTGGATTTCGGTGGACCTGCCCACCCGCAACGCCCCACTCGATGAGCTGATCCGGGCATCGTACGAACTGGTCATCGCCGGCCTGCCGAGAGCCGAGCGCCCAAATCCCTAGAGAACGCGACGCCGTAGTGCACACGGCCCGCAGAAACTCAGGCAATTGCAGAGCTGAGCGCGATTCGGGAATGGATCGCGCTCCGGCCGGCTTGGTCCCAGGGGGTGTGACGCAGGGCACGCCTGTCAGCGAGGAGACTGCATGACGACGACCGTTGCCACGACGCATCCGGGCGCCCTACTCACCGGGTCGCAGCGCCTCGTCTATGTGCTGGTTCTCGGTGCGCTGGTAGCGCTCGGCCCGTTCACCATCGACCTGTACCTGCCGGCCTTCCCGGCGATCGCCGATGAATTTCGGGTCTCGGATGCCGCAATCCAACTCACCCTCACCGCAACGACCATCGGCTTCGGTGTGGGCCAGCTGCTCGTGGGTCCGTGGACCGATCGGGTCGGTCGGAAGTTGCCACTGATTCTCGCGACCGTCGTTCACATCGCGTCGAGCATCGGGGTGGCGCTGGCGCCCGACCTGATGTGGATCGCAATTTTCCGAGTGCTACAGGGAATGGGCGCGGCGGCGGGTGCGGTAGTCGCCATGGCCGCGGTGCGCGATCTCTTCGGCGGCCGGCCCCTGGTGCGCATGCTGTCGCGACTTGCTCTTGTCACAGGGCTCGCGCCCATCATTGCCCCGCTCGTCGGATCGCAGCTGCTGCTCGTGCTCGAATGGCGCGGCGTGTTTTATTTCCTCGCCGCCTACGGAGTGCTGGCGATGCTGGCCGCGGTCTTCCTGATCGTCGAGACGCTTCCCAAAAGTGAGCGCCAGGCCGGTGTGCGCGGGGCCACACTCGCGCGGTATCGGGCCCTGTTCCGCGACCGCGTCTTCCTCGGCGTCGCGCTGATCGGAGGCATGTCGTTCTCTGGGCTCTTCGCCTACGTCAGCTCTTCACCGTTCCTGTTTCAGGATCTTTACGGCCTGGATGCCCAACAGTTCGGTTTACTTTTCGCGATCAATTCCGTCGGAATCGTCATCGGCACCCAATCCAGCGCACGGCTCGCCCGCCGCTGGGGCCCGCAGTGGATTCTCGCCGGCTCGACGGCGTTGCTGCTTCTCTCGTCGGCGTCGATCATCGTGTCCAGCCTGACCGGTGGAGGTCTGCTGGGCGTGGTGATACCCCTGTGGTTTTTCATCATGGCGGCAGGATTCACCCTGCCCATGGTGCAGGTGCTCGCGCTGGTGAATCACGGTAAAGAGGCGGGAACGGCCGCCTCGCTTCTCGGCGCCATGAACTTCGGCCTTGCGGGGCTCATCTCACCGATAGTGGGACTCTTTGGGGTCAGTCCGGTCGTGATGGCCGGGGTGATGGCCAGCGCTTCGCTTGTTGCGGTTGCTTCGCTTTGGCTGGTCGTCAGGCCGCGAACGGTTGCCGATATCGGGCATTGACTGTCGGCGGCAGGCTTAGAAGAAGTCAGGGCTGGGTGTGGTGGCCTGGCGGATCGAGACGTCGGCGTGACGGTCGAACCGGTAGCCGACACCACGCACGGTTCGCACGATGACTTCAAACTCTCCAAGCTTCGCGCGCAGTCGGCGCACATGCACGTCGATGGTGCGCTCGTTCGGGATCTCATCGTCGCCGGCAATCCACAGTGCCGAGATAATTTCGGCACGGTCGATGGTGCGCCCCTCACGCAGTACCAGGTACTGCAGCAGCTCAAATTCTTTATAGGTGAGGGATGCGGTCTGCCCACCCAGCAGCACGCGCTTGCGCGAGATGTCGATCACGACGCCGTCGCGTGGCTTCGGTGTGGGCTCCTCGATCTGGCGATGCTTCGCCAGCGCGGCCGGATCCTGCAGCGCCAGTCGCACCACATCGACATCCCGACCACCAACTCCTGCGGGCGCGAGGGCGACCGCCGCGTAAGTTTCGGAGCCGGGCACGAGGTCGGCCAGCAGTTGCTTGAGTCGTTCGACGACACGGCCGAGGTCGGTGCCGGCCTCCAGCGCTTTCAACTGGTCAACACCCACATACAGGGCGAACCCTCGAGCCTCTGTGCCGTCGGGCACGGCGCGCAGTCGGCGGGCGGGAGTGGGTGCTGGGGTGGGAGCGGCGGATACGCGTTCGATGGGTGCAAGAGATGCAGTAGCGAGAGACATGGCCAAAGAGTCCTTGTGTTGTGGTGAAGGGCCTCTGATGATGAGGGTGTGATCCTTCTGGGTGCTTCTGGTATCCAATCGAGCACTGCGCCGCTATGAGGGCGAGAACTCGGGAGCAAGGACTTGGCGACAATCCATGCCCGGCGAAGAAGAGGCCGTTAGGCACACATTCGACAACACATGACAACACGAATCCCGCCAGCCTCAAGGGAGGTAGGGGCGAACGCGTGAACAGTCATGTCTGTGAGTATGCCAGAGGTCCCTCAGCTCTACAACCAGCAGCTGTACAACCAGTCGACGTTACGGCCAGATCGGCGACACAACTAAAATGGCGGCGGATTGGGTGTGGTCTTGGCGCCGGTCGGGCTGGTCCAGGTGATTCCCTCTGGCCGATGTTCGACTTTCCAGAGGCTGTTGTGCTTCAGTCGGTGATGGCTTCGACACACATGTGAAAGGTTGCTGGCGCTGGTGGTGCCACCGTCCGCCCAGGCCACCGAATGATCGATGTCACAATCTCGAGCCCTGCGACCGCATCCACCAAATGTGCAGGTGCGATCACGCATCTCAAGCCACCGCTTGAGGTCTGCTGGCACCCGGTAGGTGCTGCGATCGACGTCGAGGATGGTGCCGGTGATCGGATCCGTCAGAATGCGGATGAAGGATGGCGCGTGACCCGCCAACTCCCGAGCGGTAGCGGCATCGATCGGTCCGTAGCCCTCGAGAGTGGCGGGCTGTTCGCTGCGGCCCAGCAGTGTCATCACTGGAACCATCACGCCCACGGTTACGCCCACGTGGGGGGCGGCGCTTCCCAGAACCCCGGCCAGCAGGTCGCCCGCCACATCCGCCCGCAACTGTGCGAGGGTACGGGTTTCGTCGGAGGCACAGATGAGTGATGTGGCGGCACCGTCAATGTGCGCCATGGCGCGCAGCGCGACAGCAGAGGGCAGGTAGGCCGTAAGCCACGACATCCCATCAACATCATGGTCGACCCACACCCGACGTTCCTGAGCCTTCAGCTGATGGAGCTCCGTGGCCTCCCGCGGCTGCACCCGCTCTCGCGCAGACCGTGCGCGATCGCGAAAACGAGCGGGAGCAAGCTCGGCCGCTGCCTCGAGAATCGCATCTTCGAAGGGCAGCCACGCCGACTCGGGCAGCGTCGCCATGAGATCGGCCACTACTTTCGCGTTGGGCCCGGGCACGTCGCCGTCGCGGAAAGCCCTCCACACCCGTGGGGCGCACAGCAGCAGAACTCGCGTCTGCTCGGCCTGTACGCGAACAGTCTGCTCCGCAAGACCAAGACGAACGGCGAGGTCGGCCACCGCAGCTCGCTCGGCGAAGGCAACGGCATCCGGAGTGGAAAGAATGCACGGGCCGAGGAAGACCTCGGGAAATGCCCTAGCCTCGACGAGTGTCTCGTGGATCGCGGCCAACTGCTCGGCAAGCGCCACCGTTGCCGCATGCAGTGCATATTCGGCGCGGGCCATGCTGCACTCGATACGCACGTCGGGATAACGCGGATCGAGGCTTTCCATACCTGAAGTCAACAGGTAACCACTGACATTCGTCGGCACTGTCGACGACAATTTCCAGCCGCGAAAATGCTGGTCAGCTGGCAGAGCAGCGCACCACGCTTTCGACTAGGCCAAACGTCTACTGGCGGGAAATCCACACCGATGCGAATGGAGAGATCGAGCTAACCCAACGAGTGGGTTATACCAGCCCGTAGAGCCGATCCCCCGCGTCGCCGAGACCCGGCACGATGTATCCGACCTCGTTGAGCTTCTCGTCGAGGGCGCCGAGCACGATGGTCACCTCGCGACCGGCGGTGGCCGCGTCGACGGCGGCGAGACCCTCGGGGGTTCCGAGCAGACACACGGCCGTGACATCCACCGCGCCCCGATCGAAGAGATAGTGGATCGCGGCGACCAGGGATCCACCGGTCGCCAGCATCGGGTCGAGCACGAAGCACTGGCGGTTGGAGAGATCGTCCGGCAGCCGCTCCGCGTAGATGTCCGGTTTCAGTGTTTCTTCGTTTCGGACCATCCCGAGGAAGCCGACCTCGGCGGTCGGGATGAGCTTCACCATGCCCTCGAGCATCCCGAGCCCGGCGCGAAGAATGGGCACGACGAGGGGCCTCGGCGAGCTGATCGCGAGGCCGGTGGTCTTCGCGACGGGCGTCTCGATGTCGAGCGGCTCGGTGCGCACGTTGCGGGTGGCCTCGTAGGCGAGCAGCGTCACCAGCTCTTCGGTCAGCGCCCGGAAGGTCGGCGACGGAGTGTTCTTATCGCGTAGCACGGTCAGTTTGTGCGTGATGAGCGGGTGATCGGCAACGTGTACTCGCATAGGCTCAATCTACTGTGAGTCGCTACGAGGAGTGGATGGTCGAAGCCCTGGCAGAGGCCCGACTCGCCCTCGACACCGGCGACGTTCCTGTCGCAGCCATCATCGTGGATGCCTCGGGCGCTACGCTCGCCGTCGGCCGCAACGAGCGCGAACTCACGCATGACCCCACGGCGCATGCCGAAATCGTAGCGATCCGTGCAGCGGCGCAGCAGGCGGGAACCTGGCACCTCGAGAACACCACGCTCGTGGTCACGCTGGAGCCCTGCACCATGTGTGCCGGCGCGATCCTGCAGTCGCGCATCCCGCGGGTGGTGTTCGGCGCCTGGGACGAGAAGGCCGGGGCGGTGGGCAGCGTGCATGACGTGCTGCGTGACCGGCGCCTGCCACACCGGGTCGAAGTCATCGCGGGAGTGCGCGAGGCGGAGTGTGCGGCACTGCTGACCGAGTTCTTCGGGCGGCGGCGCTAGGCCGCGCTAGTCCGCGCTTTTGATGACGATCGCGTCTGTCCTCGGGTTTGCGGGATTTGGCGAGGTGTAGATGTCAGGTTCCAGGTAGATGACGCGCGCCACCGGCACCGCCGCACGAATACTCGCCTCGACCGCGTTGATCTCGGTCGCGACATCCGACAGCCGCATCTTTGCCGAGAAGGCGATCTTGGCGGCGACGAGAAGCTCATCCGGGCCGAGGTACAGCGTTTTCATGTGAATCAGCGCCTCAACACTGTCGTGCTCGTTGATGGCGTTGCGAATCCTCACGGCATCGTCGGCGTTCGCACCCTCGCCGACGAGCAGGCTCTTCGTCTCGACGCCGAGGATGACCGCGACGGCAATCAACAGCACCCCGATTGCAAGCGTGCCGATCGCGTCCCAGTTGGCGTCGCCGGTGGCCACCGTCAGGCCCACTCCGGCCAGCGCGAAGGCAAGCCCCAGCAGTGCCGCGCAATCCTCGAGCAGCACCACGGGAAGCTCCGGTGCCTTGGCGTGCCGCACAAACTGGATCCAGCTCTGCTTGCCACGCACGAGGTTGGATTCTCCGATGGCGGTGCGCAGCGAGAAGCTTTCCAGCCCGATTGCCACGATCAGGATGATGATCGGCACGATCGGCATCTCCAGCTCGTGCGGATTCTTGAGCTTGTCGATTCCCTCGTAGATCGAGAACACACCACCGACCGAGAACAGGATGATCGACACCACGAACGCGTACACGTAACGCTCGCGACCGTAGCCGAAGGGGTGCGTCGCATCCGCTGACTTGCGCGCTTTGCGCCCGCCCAGCAACAGCAGTCCCTGGTTGCCGGTGTCGGCAAGGGAGTGCACACTCTCGGCGAGCATCGAGCTCGAGCCCGAGACGAGGAATCCCACAAACTTCGCGATCGCGATCCCGAGGTTCGCGAGCAGTGCCGCGATGATTGCCTTGCCGCCACCAGTTGCGCTCATGGCCCAATCCTAGGATGGTCGCATGACGACCACTCTTCCCAGTATTGCGATTATCGGCGCAGGCTCCATGGGGGGCGCCATCCTGGGCGGGCTGATGGCTCCCGGCGTCGACGCGAGTGGCGGCATCCGGGTCACCAATCGCACCACGGTGAAAGCCGAACGCCTGACCGCCCCGGGCGTTACCTCTTATGCGCTCGAGTCCACGCCCGACGCCAACCTCCAGGCGGTGCGTGGGGCGGGCATCGTGCTGCTCGGGGTGAAGCCCGCGATGATTCGAGACACCCTGGCCGAGATTGCTCCTGCACTGGATGCCACGACCCTCATCATCAGCGTCGCGGCGGGTGTCACCATCTCGACTATGGAAGCCGCGGTACCGAACGCTGTGCTCCGCGCGATGCCGAACACGCCGGCCCTCGTCGGCAGGGGAGTCACGGGGCTTGCGGCCGGCAGCCGCTCAACCGCTTCTCATCGTGAACTGGGGCGCACACTCTTCGAGACGGTCGGCACCGTTCTTGAGATCCCGGAATCGCAGATCGATGCGCTCAGCACCATCTCGGGGTCAGGGCCCGCCTACGTCTTCCTGCTGATCGACGAGCTGACGAGCACCGCAGTGCGGATGGGGTTCACCCCGGAGCAGGCGGCCGTTATGGTCAACGGCACGTTCGCTGGTGCGGTGGAGCTACTCGCCGCCTCGGGAAAGACGCCGGAGCAGTTGAGGCTGCAGGTTACCAGCCCGAAGGGCACCACAGAACGTGCGGTCACAGAACTGCAGGCGGCCGATCTCGGTGGGCTCTTCGATCGCGCAACGGCGGCGGCGCTGGCGCGCGCACGGGAGTTGGCCGCGGCCTGACACCGCGTGGCCGGTCGCGCTACCCTATTCTGATGGCTGACATCTTCGACGTCGTTGCAGACGCAACCAGGCGCGACCTACTGCAGGTTCTCCTCGAAAGCTCTACCTCCGGGCATTCTGTGGCAGGGCATTCCGACTCGGTTCATTCCGACTCGGTTCATTCCGACTCCGGCGAGATCAGCGTGGGGGAGTTGGTCGGGCATCTGGGCCTGAGCCAACCCACGGTATCGAAGCATCTGAAGGTGCTGCGTGACCACGGTCTCGTGACGGTGCGCGAGGAGGGCCAGCACCGCTATTACCGAATGGATGCTGGCCCGCTCGAGACCCTCGAAGACTGGCTCATCCCGTTCCTGAGGGCCGATGCCGACGACTCCGTTGATGACCACGGCTCGACGGCGTTCGCCGCGTGGTCCGGAGCCGATGTGGGGCACACTATCGGCAGGAGAGTGGCCGAGCGCTCGCACCAAGCGCGCACGGTCATCCACGATGCATCCGACAAGATCCAGGACGCATCGGACGCCGTCGCCGGCAGGCTGCCTGCGGGTGTCAGGCGTCGTATTTTCGGCGATCGCTGAGCGCACAGGAACCGCGGGCTGACACCCCGGAATTGCCTCCGCCCCAGGGTGGACACCAGGTCACACCAGCCCCTAGTGTTACCAATCAGCACACCAGTAACATTTCCGGCGTGTTTTTCGCTACGAGGGGCACAGCCAATATGGTGCGGGATCTGTCTGATATGCGTTTTCTCACGGTCGCTGAGGTGGCCGAGATGATGCGCGTGTCGAACATGACCGTGTACCGGATGGTGCATTCCGGCGAACTGCCTGCCGTGAGATTCGGCCGCTCCTTCCGCATTCCGGAGTCGGCAGTGGTAGCCGCCATTGAGACGCCGATCTCGAGCGTCGGCTAACGCGCATATCCCGCTGCGGTAGACTCACGAAGTACATTTTTCCGCGGTTCTGATTCGGACCGATCGGTTCGTTCAGAAATCAGTGAGGTCCCTATGGGTTCAGTCATCAAAAAGCGTCGCAAGCGTATGGCCAAGAAGAAGCATCGCAAGCTGCTGCGCAAGACGCGTCATCAGCGTCGCAACAAGAAGTAGCGCGCTGCTTCAGAAACTGTGTCCGCCGGTCTAGCGGAGGCGTTTCTTGACGGCACGGGCATTCTTCCTAACAAGTTTTCTCGCGTCACGGATGCTGGATCGCTTGAGCGGCAGCACCGTCCAGGAGTTGCTCCTGGCGTAGGCGAGAAGTTTCGCATCAGGATTGACCACCACCCGATTTCCTACCATCGACAACAGCGGGATGTCGTTGCTCGAATCCGAGTACGCCCAGCAATGGGCAAGGTCGGCGTTGAGATCTTCGGTGAACCGTCTCGCCACGGCCGCCTTCTCTTCGCCGTGGATGACATGGCCGTCGAGAGCGCCCGTGAACACCCCGTCGAGCGCCTGCACACGCGTGCCGATGGCGCCGGTCAGGCCGAGACGGTCGGCGATCACCTGGGCAACCAGCTGCGGTGTTGCGGTGATCAGCCACAC
Source organism: Salinibacterium sp. (assembly GCF_031364185.1). NCBI lineage: Bacteria > Bacillati > Actinomycetota > Actinomycetes > Micrococcales > Microbacteriaceae > Salinibacterium > Salinibacterium sp. The sequence goes on from NZ_JANLVV010000166.1 coordinate 14,940, forward strand.
CTCGTGACCCTTGTCGAGATGCTCCTTGGTAAGTTCTACGGTCTCGGGCCACAGCTTCGGGGCAAAATCGCGTTCGTAGATTTCCTCGGCAAGGGCCGTCAGGGCGGCCTCGGTGTGACCGCCGACCAGCCCCAGTGCGCGGTCTTTGGCGGTGGCGAGGTGGTTGCGGTTTTCCCCGACGGCCAGAAACCGAAACTGGTGCCATCCGAAGAGGGCGATGTCGCGCCACGAGATGAGGCCCCGGCGAAATGCCTCCCGCCCTACGTAGTAGACGCTGGCACCCCGCATCAGGGTGTTGTCAACGTCGAAGAATGCCACTATCGGTCGATCACTCGGGGGGACAGGCTCGGCGTCGGGCATCGAAGGACAGTCTACGGTCGCGTCATCTAGTGTTGGATTCGTGACGACCGTGCGGCTGACCCTCATCGGCAAGCCCGACTGTCACCTGTGTGACGACGCTCGGGTTGCGGTGACCTCAGTCATTGATGAACTGGGCATCGCTAAATCCATCACCATCGACGAGGTTTCGATTCTCGACGACGCGGCACTGAACGAGAAGTACTGGGATGAGATTCCGGTGTTGCTCGTCAATGGTGTCGTGCACAGCATCTGGCGTGTCGACCCGGCGCGCCTGACAACAGCACTCCTGGAGGCAACGCAGTGATCAGGCATATCGTCACCTGGAAATTGATGGCGCAGGATGCCACAGCACGGGCCGAGGCAGTGGCCGCTATCGCGGAGGTTCTTGAGCCGCTGGTCGATGTTGTGCCGGGCATCCACCGGATCGACGTGCGGCCGAACATCGCCTACTTCGACAGAAACTGGGATGTGCTCGTGATCGGCGACTATGAGTCGCTGGAGGCGCTCGACGCATACCAGGTGCATCCCCAGCACGTCGCCGCTGCCGCTGTCGTTCGCCAGCACGTCACCGACAGGTCGTCGATCGACTTCGAGGTGTGACGCCTCGCGTGGCGACCCGGCTCAGGTCTGCTTCTGCACCTGGATCGGGCCTGTGAGGTGATGCGCGATTGAATCGCGCTCGGCTGCCAGCGAGGCGATTGTCGCTCGCTCGAGACCGGGCTGCGCCATGTCGTCGAAGGGATTGCCCATTCCGCTCTTGGTATGCACGGCCTCGGCGTAGGCAGATGCCGCCGCAGCAACCTTCGAACTCGCGCGCTGTGCCTTCTTCAGTGACACCGCACTGCCGCCGACGGCATCAGCGTGGGCGTTGAGCGCCTTCTTCAGGTCCTTCAGGGCGGCGTCAATTTTCTTGGACATGCGTTTATCCTGCTTTCTTGGACATGAGTTCATCCTGCCCCATAGAGGTGAACAGCGGCCAGCAGTAAATTGACGACCCGGCTGCTACGGCAGCAGTCGTGTCGGCCCGCGGAACAGGTAGGTCGCCTCGCGGATGTTCGTGAGGTGCAGCATTAGCATCAGCACACGGCTGAGTCCCATACCGAAGCCACCGTGCGGGGGCACTCCGTAGCGGAAGAAGTCGAGGTAGAAGTCGAGCTCTTCCGGCTCGAGACCTTTCGACTTCGCCTGCTCGATCAACACCTCGATGCGGTGCTCGCGCTGAGCACCTGTCGAGATCTCGACTCCGTTGAAGATGAGGTCGTAACTGTTGGTGAGCGCATCGTTGTCGGCGTGACGCATGTGGTAGAACGGGCGGATGCTCGAGGCATAGTCGGTGAGAAACACGAACTCGTGTCCATAGGTCTCCTTGACGTACGCGGCGATCTGGCGCTCGCCCTCAGGATCCATGTCGTCATCGTGCCGGGGAACCTCGTAGCCGCGCTCGGCGATAATCCGCTTCGCCTCGGCGAGCGGGATGCGCGGGAACGGCGTCGATGGCACGGTGACCTCAACACCCCAGAGGGCTTCGATCTCGTCACCGTGCTTCGCCTTCACCGCGGCAAAGCCCGCCACGAGCAGTTCTTCGTGCAGCGTCATCACGTCTTCGTGGCTGTCGATCCAGCTGATCTCGCTGTCGACGCTAGTGAACTCGGTGGCGTGACGGCTGGTATAGCTGGGGTCTGCGCGGAAGGCAGGGCCAACCTCGAAGATCTTGCCGAAGCCTGCGGGCTGGGCCATCTGTTTGAAGAACTGAGGGCTCTGCGCGAGGTAGGCCTTCGTCTCGAAATAGCCGACCTCGAACAGTTCTGCCTTCGACTCGCTGGCACTGGCCATCAGCTTCGGGGTGTGCAGTTCGATGAAGTCGTGCTCGACCCAGTAGGTGCGCCAGGCGTGCTCAAGGGTGGTCTGGATGCGGAAGATCAGATTGTTCTTCGGTTGGCGCAGGTCGAGAAAACGCCAGTCCATGCGCTTATCGCCGGCGCTGTCGTCGGCGATCGGAGTCTCGGGTATTGCCGCGGCCGCGATGTCGAGCGACTCGAGCTTGATCTCCACACCGCCGAGCTTGACCCGCTCGTCGTGCTTCAGCTGCCCGGTGGCCGTGAGGAACGTGCCCTGGGCCAGGGCGGAGATGGCGTCGGCCAACGGGTCGGCCTCGGGCGTGCCATCCTCGGCGAAAAGGCGGGGGTGCACCAGCTGAACGGCGCCGGACTCGTCGCGTAGCACGACGAACTGCACCTTTTTCTGATCGCGCACCGTATCGACCCAGCCCGAGACGGTGGCGGGCCCGTCTGTCGCGGCGGGCAGGTTCTTGGTCAGGGTGCGTTGGGTCACGAGCCCCGAGTTTACCCGGGTGCGCACCGCGGGTGCGGTTGCCTGATGCCCGCGGGAAGTCGCCGCGGGCTGGGCGGGGCTTGTGTCGGGCACAGGGCTTGTGGTCGGGCCCAGGTCTCGTGGTCGGGCACAGGGGTCGGGGCTTGCCTCCGAGCAACGTATGGCATCGTGCCATACGTTGCCGATACGGGATACCCCCACCCGCACCCACCCACGCACACCCGCACCCGGACCGAGGGCCGACGCCACCCCATTCGGCAAAGCCGAACCGGCGATGCGGCCACCCAGCATCTGCTCATATCTACCGCGCGTAGAATTGAAGGGTGCCAGCCGACCTCATCCACCTCGTCCGTCACGGGGAGGTTTACAACCCCGACGGCATCCTGTATGGGCGCATCCCGGGGTACCACCTGAGCGAGCTGGGGCACGCGATGGCCGAGGCCGCCGCGGCGAGTCTCGCCGGGCATCCCATCGCCGACCTCTACGCCAGCCCGCTGCAACGGGCCCAGGAGTCGGCGGCCCCCTGGTCACAGCGCTTTGGCCTGCCTATTGGCACCGAAGAGCGCATCATCGAGCCGCATAATTGGTTCGAGGGTCGCAAATTCGAGTTTCCGGGTGCGCTGAAGCACCCGCGCGCCTGGCCAAAGCTGGTCAACCCGCTGAAACCGAGCTGGGGCGAGCCCTATAAAAGCGTCGAATCCCGGATGCTTGCCGCCATCGCCGCGGCCTGGGCGAAGCCCGAGAGCGGTGAGGTGGTGATGGTCAGCCACCAGATGCCGATCGTGATGGTGGCGCGATCGGTGAAAGGGCTGCGGCTGTTCCACGACCCCCGGAATCGTCGATGCACCCTGTCGAGCATCACCACCCTCGCGCGCGAGGGGGACCGCTTCGTCGAGGTCGACTACCGGGAGCCCGCGGGTGAGCTGCTGGCGCAGTCGATCGACCTGGGCGCCGTATGAGACGCCGCATTCTTGCCACCGGCTCTGTCATTGTGATGCTGGCTCTTGCCGGATGCACCAGCGCCACCGACTCCCTCGCTGGCCAGTACCAGGATGGCTCCGGGCAGGGCTACATCTCCGGCGACGGGGCGTTCACCGAGATTCCGATCGCCGAGCGGGGCGACCCCGTCGAGTTCAGCGGCCCGGCCGGTAACGGCACGACGATCTCGAGCGACGATTTCGACGGCCAGGTGCACGTGGTCAACTTCTGGTACGCCAGCTGCCCGCCGTGCCGGGCCGAGGCACCCGACCTGAAATCACTCAGCGACGAGTACGCCGACGTCCCATTCCTGGGGGTGAACATCTTCGACAACGTCGAGAATGCGGCGACCTTCGAGCGCACCTTCGAGATCGAATACCCTTCCATTCTTGACGCGAAGACCAACTCCGTGCAGCTTGCCTTTGCGACGGCCGGGGCGGTGGCACCGAATGCGGTGCCGACGACCCTCGTGATCGACCGTGATGGCAGGGTCGCGGCACGGATCAGCGGCCGGATCGCCGACACGAAGATCCTGGCTGCGATGATCGACACCGTCGTCGCAGAACAGAACCCGGGCTCCTGATGGGGCCGGGGGAGATCGTCAGCCAGGGCAGCCTGCTGCTTGCCCTGCCGATTGCGCTCGCCGCGGGCCTGCTGTCGTTCCTGTCGCCGTGCGTGCTTCCGCTGGTTCCGGGATACCTCGGCTACGTCACGGGTACGACCGAGGCCGGTGTGTCACGCCGCGGTCGCACGGTGCTGGGTGCCGGGCTGTTCGTGCTCGGGTTCAGCGT
>NZ_JANLVV010000188.1:0-8935 GCF_031364185.1 Salinibacterium sp.
CGGCGCGGCGGGCGCGGCGCGGCGCGGCGAGCGCGGCGGGCGCGGCGGGCGCGGCGCGGCTAATGCCCTCATTGCTCCTGTCAGAGCGCAGTTGTGGCCCTTGTGCCGCGGGCGAAGGGGCCACAACTGCACTCTGACACCTCACGTCGGGGCGACCTCGCGCGACCGAGCGGGCATCCATCGCTGCTCACGCCCCACGGTCAGCCGGCCGCCGAGACCCGCTGACCCGTGCGCAGCTAGAACGTGGCCGTGTCGGGGTTCGCGCCGACGCGCATCCCCTGGTCGAGCGCGTTGATGGCCTCGAGCTCGTCCGCCGTCAGCTCGAAGCCGAACACGTCGAAGTTCTCCGCCATGCGCTCGCGTGAGTTGGATTTCGGGAACACGATGAGTCCGTTCTGCAGGTGCCAGCGGATCGCAACCTGCGCCGGGGACACGTCGTGGGCCGCCGCGGCGTCGGCGACCGGAGGCATCCCGAACAGGTCGTATTTACCCTGCCCGAGCGGCCCCCATGACTCGACCGCGATGCCCTTCGAGGTGGCGAATTCGCGGATGTCGCGCTGCGCGAACGCGGGGTGCAGTTCGATCTGGTCGACCGCGGGGACGACCGTGCCCTCGGCAAGCACACGCTCGAGGTGGGGAACGTGAAAGTTCGACACACCAATCGAGGTCGCCTGGCCACGAGCCTGGATCTGCTCCAGGGCAAGCCAGGTTTCGAGGTAGCGGTCGAGGTCGGGGCGCGGCCAGTGGATGAGGTAGAGGTCCACAGATTCGAGGCCGAGCTTCTCGAGGCTGAGGTTGATCGCGTCGAAGGCCGACTGGGTGCCCTGGTCTTTGTTCCAGAGCTTGGTAGTGATGAACAATTCGTTTCGAGGGATGCCCGAGGCCGCGATCGCACGCCCCACCTCTGCCTCGTTGCCGTAGACGGCGGCGGCATCGATGTGTCGGTACCCCACCTCCAGCGCGTCGGAGACGATGCGTTCGGTCTCGGCCGGGTCGACGAGAAAGACCCCGAATCCGAGTTGGGGGATGGGGGCGCCGTCGTTCAGGGTGATGGTGGGAACAGTCATGCTTCCACCCTATGCGCGGCCGACGAGCAATCCGCGCCGCGATGGTGACGCAGTGGTAGCACGATGGTACTCTCGAACCATGAAGCTCACCATGGATAGGGCAGGTCGCGTGGTCGTTCCCAAGCCGCTGCGCGATGCACTCGGGATGCCGGATGGCGGCGACATTGACATCAGCATCTACGGTGCCGGTCTCCAGCTTGTGCCGAGCGGTTCAACGGCGCGACTGGTTGAGACGGATGGTCATCTCGTCGCCGTGTCTGAGACCGTCGTCGACGACGACATGGTGTTCGCGCTGATCGACTCAGGGCGCAGGTGACCAAGTCTGACGTGAGCACCGCTGTCGTGGCCACCGCTGAGCGGGTCGCGCTCGACACGAGCTGTGCGGTACCACTGCTCATGGCAACTCATCCATCGCATGCCGCCGTGCGCTCCGCGATCGGCACCCGAAGCCCGGTGCTCACGGCGCAATCGCTGGCCGAGACGTACTCGGTGTTGACCAGGCTCAGCGGCGACGCGCGAGTGGAACCGAAGGATGCTGCGCGGCTCATCGCGAGCGAGTTCGGCGAGCCTGCGCTGGTCGACAATGCAGTGACACGAACTCTCACCACCACGCTGAGCACGGTGGGGATCGCGGGCGGAGCCGTCTACGATGCGCTGGTCGGTCTAGCCGCCCTCAGCGAGAACCTCACCCTGATGACCCGTGACGCGAGGGCGCTCGGCACCTACGCCGCAGTCGGCGCCCGCGTCGAGGTGGTGGGAGCGTAGCAGCAACCACCGGGTCGAGCGCGGCCATTCGGCGCGAGCGCCGCCGTGCGCGCGAGCGCAGTCGAGCCGAACCGCCGCGCTCGCGAGGAGCCCCGCGCTCGAGCGGCGCTCCCCTTACACGTGCCGCTCGTCGACGCCGTTGTAGAGCGACAGCGGGCGGATCAGCGCATTCGACTGCAGCTGCTCCATGATATGGGCCGTCCAGCCGGTGATCCGCGAGGCGACGAACAGCGGCGTGAACATCTCGGTGTCGAAGCCGATCAGGTGGTAGGCGGGGCCGCTGGGGTAGTCGAGATTTGGCAGGATGCCCTTGCGCTCGGTCATCGCCGCCTCGAGTGCGTCATACAACTCGATCATGTCGGGCCGATCATATTCCGTGATAAGCGTGTCGAGCGCGGCCTTCATCGTGGGCACGCGGGAGTCCCCGCTCTTGTACACCCGGTGACCGAAGCCCATGATCTTGCGCTTCTCGGCGAGCGCAGTATCGAGCCAGCCCGGGGCGTTTGCCGCGACTCCAATCTCGTCGAAGGTGTGCATGACGGCCTCGTTCGCGCCGCCGTGCAGGGCACCCTTGAGTGCGCCGATGGCACCCACCACGGCGGAGTGCAGGTCGGCCAGCGTTGAGGTGATGACGCGGGCGGTGAAGGTCGAGGCGTTGAAGGAGTGCTCTGCGTACAGGATCATTGAGACATCGAACGCGTTGACGACGACCTCGTCCGGCAGCTCGCCAAAGGTCATGAACAGGAAGTTGGCGGAGTAGCCGAGGTCGTTCCGCGGCTCCACGAGGTGCTCACCACGGCGACGGCGCTGGTCGTAGGCGACGATGGCGGGCAGCCTGGCGAACAGCGCCACGGACTTGCCGAGGTTCGCCGCCGGGCTGGAGTCGGAGGCATCCGGATCGCTGGCGCCCATCACACTCACGGCGGTGCGAACGACGTCCATGGGATGCGCCGTCAGCGGCAGCTCGTCAATGACACGCTTCACGCGCTCGTCGAGGTGGCGCAGACCCCGCTCCTGGTTCTCGAAGTCGGCCAGCTGGGTCGGGGTGGGCAGCTCGCCATTCCAGAGCAGGAACGCGACCTCCTCGAAGGTGCAATGTGCTGCGAGCTCCTGCACGGGGTAGCCGCGATAGAGCAGCGAGTTGCTCTCAGGGTTGACCTTGGAAATGGAGGTGGTGTCGACGACCACTCCTGCGAGTCCCTTGCGAATGTCGCTGCTTGATTCGGCATCGGTCACGGTGCGCTCCTAAAGGGTGAAGTTGAAAACGGAGTTGTCGAAGGAGTTGTACGACTCGTAGTCGAGCAACTCATACAGTCTGGCGCGAGTTTGCATCGCCGCAACCTCCGACGTGAGAGAGCCTTCGCGCGTGATCGTCTCGAGGCCGCGCTCGGCCGCCCCCATCGCGAGGCGCAGCAGGCTGACCGGGTAGATGACGATGTTGATTCCGACGCCGGCCAGCTGCTCGGTGGTGAACAGTTCACTCTTGCCGAACTCGGTCATGTTCGCCAGGATCGGCACGTCGACAGCCGCCCGGATGGCCTCGAATTCGCTGAGGTCGGCCATCGCCTCGGGGAAGATGGCGTCGGCGCCGGCGTCGACCAGTTGCTTCGCGCGATCGATGGCGGCGCTCAATCCTTCGATGGCTCGGATGTCGGTGCGCGCCATGATCAACAGGTTGGGGTCGCGCCGCGCGTCGACGGCCGCGCGGATGCGCTTGGTCGCGACATCCACTGCCACGACGGCCTTGCCATCGAGGTGACCGCAGCGTTTCGGATTGACCTGGTCTTCGATGTGGAGGCCCGCGACCCCCGCGTCTTCGAGACTCTGCACGGTGCGCGCGACGTTCATCGGCTCGCCGAAGCCCGTATCGGCATCGATGAGGGTCGGCAGGTCGGTCATGCGGCTGATCTGCTGGCCGCGCGCCGCAACCTCGGTCAGGGTGGTCAGGCCGATGTCGGGCAGTCCCAGGTCGGCCGCAAGCACCGCACCCGAGATGTAGACACCCTCGAAGCCTGTGTCCTGGATGAGTTTCGCGCTCAGCGGGTTGAACGCCCCCGGGAAGCGCAGCAGCTCGCCGGTGGCGAGGGCGGATCGCAGGGTGGCGCGCTTCTCGGCGGGAGTGGTGTTGGCGTACAGCATTAGAAGATCCCCTTCGAGGTGACTGCAGAGAAGTTGCCATGAACGGTCAGCCCGGTGAGGTCGGTGAGGTTCGGCAGATCCTGGGCGGTGTCGAGAAAGCGTTCGACTTCGGAGGACGAAAGCACGCCGTCGGCCAGCGCACGGAACTTCTGCAGGTACTGCTCGCGCGCGAACGGCCGCGCCCCCAGCGGATGGGCGTCGGCGACCGCGATCTCGTCCACGATGCGGGATCCATCGGTCAACTCGATCTCAACCCGACCCCCGAACGCCTTCTCGGTGATGTCGTCGGAGTGGTAGCGGCGCGTCCACTCGGCATCCTCGACCGTGGTGACCCTGTTCCACAGCGCGACGGTGTCGGGCCGGTTAGCGCGCTCCGGCGCGTAGGAGCGCTCGTGGTGCCACTGCCCATCCTGCAACGCGACGGTGAAGATGTAGGGAATCGAATGGTCGAGGGTCTCGCGGCTCGCGCTGGGGTCGTACTTCTGCGGGTCGTTCGCGCCCGAGCCGATCACGAAGTGGGTGTGGTGGCTGGTGTGCAGCACCGCGCTGGCGATGGTGTCGGCCGTGAGTTCAGGATGCTCGCGCTTCAGTCTGCGCGCCAGGTCGATCCACGCCTGCGCCTGGTACTCGGCCGAGTGCTCCTTCGTGTAACTGTCGAGGATGGCCACGCGTGCCTCGCCAGCGGAGGGCAGCGGAACCTCGTACGAGGCGCCGGCGCCATCCAGCAGCCAGGCGATCACGCCATCCTCGCCCTCATAGATCGGGGTGGGGCTGGACTGGCCGCGCATCGCTCGGTCGACCGCCTCGACCGCCATTTTGCCCGCGAAGGCGGGAGCGTACGCCTTCCAGGTGGAGATCTCGCCCTTGCGGGACTGGCGGGTGGCCGTCGTGGTGTGCAGGGCCTGGCCGATGGCCTGGAAGATGGTCTCGGTGTCCAGCCCGAGCAGGGTGCCGATTCCGGCCGCGGCCGAGGGGCCAAGGTGGGCGACATGGTCGATTTTGTGCCGGTGCAGGCTGATGGCCTTCACGAGGTCGATCTGAATCTCGTAGCCGGTGACGATGCCCCTGAGCAGCTCGGCACCGGAGCGTTCGAGGTGTTGTGCGACGGCAAGGATCGGCGGGATGTTGTCGCCGGGGTGGGAATACTCGGCCGCAAGGAAGGTGTCGTGGTAGTCGAGCTCGCGCACGGCGACCCCGTTGGCCCACGCCGCCCACTCCGGGCTGGTCGGCAGGGTGCTGCCGACCACGGTCGATCCGAGGCCATTGCGGGAGACGGGGTGCGCCTCGGCCTGGGCCCGCGCGGCCACGACCGACGCGCGGCTGAGGGAGGCGGTAGCTACCGACGCGTTATCGATGATGCGGTTGATGACCATGTCGGTGACGGCATCCGTCGCCTCGATCCGCTCCGAGGCGACCTCGGCGATCTTCCAGGCGAGCTGGTTCTCGCGCGGTAGGTTCTCTGAGCTGGGATGCACGCGGACGGTGTGGAGCTTCATGCGCCCAGCCTATGTTCGAACTCCGCTCTAGTTAGCGGCGGAGCTTGCCGGTGAGCGCGGCGACCGGGGCGAGCAGCGATGGCCTGGCGAGCATCCATCCCACGATCATGATCACGATCGACGCGGCGAAAAAGGCAAACCCAAGCCAGCCCTCGTCATCCCGGGTCGCATACATGTGGTTCAGATTGCGCAGGGCGCCAGTGGCGAGCACCAGCGTCACGTGCACGATGATGAACCCGACGAAGTAGATCATCACCGCGAAGTGCACCGTCCTGGTGGCTTTCAGGGGCACGAGTCGGTCAATGCTGCGAAAGCTGGCGGCAAATCCGGGCGAGAGCCGGATGCCCGTGGCCAGTGCCAGCGGAGCCGCAACGAAGGTCGTCGCGAAGTAGGCGAGCAGCTGCAGTGCGTTGTAGTTCACCCAGCCGTTGTCCATCGGCCAGTCGAGCGAGGCGTACTGGAGGCCGGCCGAGAGGGCATTCGGGATGACGTCCCAGCTGGTCGGGATCACGCGCATCCACTGGCCTGAACTGAACAGCAGGATGTAGAGGATGACGCCGTTGAGCACCCAGAGCGAGCTGACGGTCAGGTGAAACCAGAGTGGCAGGCCGATGCGCACCGGCGGATTCTTCGTGCGGATGAGCCCAGTGTTGTTGCGCGTCCAGAACACAGACGGTCGTTTCGCCGTGTGCAGCTCCCAGCCGGTGCGGAGGATGAAGAGGATGAACAGCGAGTTGAGGAAGTGCTGCCAGTTCAGCCAGGCCGGGAAGCCGACCGGGGCATCCGCCGGCAGCGCCGAGCGGCCGGGATAATCGGTCATAAACGACTGCACGTCGGGTAAACCCCGGATGCCTTTGGCCGCGAGCACCACGAGAAACGCGAACACCAGCGCCGCGGGAATGATCCACGTGAGCTTCCACCAGCGGCCTCGCCGAGTGCCGGGGGCGTCCGAAGCGGTCGTCATGCTTGGGGCAACCCGTCTGTGTCATGGCAACACCAAGGTCGGGTTGCTAATCGAGTTTATCGGTAGCGACTTGTATCAGCCTGAACCGGCATGTCACCGGGGCGCGCAGCTATATGAGGCGGCCACTACTGCACTAGGAGACGCGCAAGGGCGCAGGGATGAGCCGGCTGTGGTCAGAGTGCAGTTGTGGCCCGTTGCGCGATTTGGGAAGGGCCATCACTGCGCTGTGAGATGCGCCCGGGGTCGGGTTGCGGCCCAGGCTCATCGGTAGCGACGCCCCTCGTCCCGCTTGACGAGCGCGAGTACTACCGGCAGGAGAATTGCACTCCACGCCAACAAACCCAGCCAGGTCATGGGGTGAAGCTCGCCTCCCTGCACCACCCAGATCACGAAATCACGAGCCTGTCGCGACGGCAGGAACTGCGAGACCGTATTCAACCAATCCGGGAACATGACCGGCGGGAGAAATAGTCCGCCACCGAAGGCGAGAGCGAAGAACGTCACCTGCACGACCGCGATGGCCGCCTTCATCGGAAGCAGGTATCCGATGCTCATGCCCAGGAACATGAAGGGCAGTGACGACACCGCGACGGCGAGCAGGCCGACCACGAGGCGAAGCGGCTCCACCGTCGCCGCAGTAAACAGCGCCCCAATCGCGAGCAGCGGTATGAGAGAGATGATCGCCATAGTGCCGGTGGACAGGATGTGCGCGAGCACTCGGGCCATGCCTGGAGCGGGCAGGGTGCGAAGATAGGGCTCCCACGCCTTTTCCCTGTTCTCGGCGATGCCAAGCCCGAAGCTGAACAGGCTGCCGACCATGACCGAGAAGACACTCATCGAGATGATTGCCTGGGTGGCGAACAGCGGGTCCTGGGAGACCGAAGGCTGAGGCACGACGAAGAACAGCATTGCCAGTGCCGGGAACACGAGGGTTCCGATCACGGCGATCGGAATGCGAATGGTCTCGATGATCGAGTACTTCGCATGCACGAGGGTGAGAGACATCACTGACATCAGCGGGCTCCGTCGCGGGCAGTGAGAGAGAGGAACGCTTCCTCGAGGGTGGCGCCGCGCACGGTGAGATCGCGAAAGTCAAGCCCGGATCGCACCAGCCGAACCACGAACGCATCGGAATCCTGCACAAAATAAGTGTCACCCTCGCGCCGGGCGACGCCGTCAAGGGCGGCTACCGCCCCAGGGTGTGGCGTCTCGAGGTGCACCAGCCGCAGGGCCACGCGGGCCAGCACTCCGCCAAGCGAATCATCCGCGACGATCCGACCCTCCGACATCACCACGACCCGCTCGGCGAGTGCTTCGATCTCTTCGAGATAGTGGCTGGTGACGACGATGGTCACACCGCGATCGTGCTGCTCGCGAAGTGCCTCCCACAGCAGTCGGCGGGCATCGACATCGAGACCGGTGGTCGGTTCATCCAGCAGCACCAGTCTGGGGTTGCCCACGAAGGCCAGCGCGACGCTCAGTCGACGCTTCTGCCCGCCGGAGAGCGAACCGGTTTGTCGCCGCACCAGATCGGCGAGCCCGAACTGCGCCGCGAGTTGCGCCGTCGAGACCCTGGTCGCAAAATGCGCACCGACGAAATCGATCACCTCCCCGACACGAAGCGACTCGGGGAGGGCCGTCTCTTGGGGAGTGCTTCCGAGCCACTGCCGATTGCGCGCTTCGGCCGGGTCGCCCCCGAAAAGGCTGACGATTCCCGTGGTCGCGCGCCGTCGGCCCGCCAGCAGCGAGATCACTGTGCTCTTTCCCGCGCCGTTCGGACCGAGCAGGCCAAGAATCTCTCCCGAGCGAATGTCGAGAGTGACATCATCCAAAGCGGTGATGTCACCAAACGTGCGCGACACATTTGTCAGGCTCGCAAGTACGGTCATGGTGTGGCTCCTAGCAGTGCCCTCAGGGCTTCGGTGTAGTCCTCGAACGCCCGCCGACCGACCTTCGACAGTGCGAGATAGGTCACGGGCGTTCGGCCCTGGTGAGACTTCGTGACCTCCACGTACTCGGCGTCTTCGAGCTTGCGCAGGTGCGTTGACAGGTTGCCGGCGGTCATGTCGAGCAATTCGAGCAGCCGGGGAAATGTGATGCTCTCTCCACTGTCGAGGGTGGCAAGCGCCGATACGATCCGCAGGCGCGCCTGGGCGTGGATGACCGGATCGAGCTCGGTCATCAGCGCACCGCCGTGCCATCCCGACCGCCGCGGGTGTACAGCGCGGTCGAGATGGCCCCGCCGAAGAACACCCCGCCACCGGCAATCGCGAACACGAGGTAGTGATTCGGATACCCCAGGAAGGGCGCGACCAGCGATACGACGAGGATCGCACCGCCCATCACGATGGACGGGATCGCGTGCCAGATTGCCCCGGCGACCAGGTACATCAGGGCGACCAGGATGCCCATCGCCGTGGGAAAGAAGATGGGTTCCAGGTTTGGATCCATGCCGTTGAACGACAGAGCAATGGCGAAGATGTACATCGCGAGAAAGCCCGCGC